>DATDTH010000770.1:0-7756 GCA_035290985.1 Pseudomonas sp.
AAGCCTCGACCGCGGCGACGCCATTGGCGACCAGCCGTACCTTGTAACCGCGTCGCTGCAGGAACCCCTGCACCACCAACTGGTTCACCGGGTTGTCCTCGGCCACCAGGATATTCGGGGCGACGCCGCTGTCGGGGCGGATTTCCCGAGGTGCCGGGGCTTCGACCTGGGCGTGCTCCTCGTAGAGCTCCAGCAGGGTTTCACGCAAGGGCGTGACGGCCAGCGGCTGGGCCAGGCTCATCAGGCGCAGGCCGCCGCTGGGCAATTGCTGGCATTGCTCCGGCGGGCACAGCAGCAGGACCCGCTGGCCGGGGTGCAGGCGCGGGCGCAGGCTTTCCAGCCAGTGGCTGATGCTGCCTGGCCAGGGCGCCATCAGCACCAGCAGCGGCGGTGTGGCGAATTCGTCGAGGTAGTCCTGCAGGCGCTCCGGGGTCTGGCAGCGTTCGGTGCGCATGCCCCAGCGGCCGAGCAGGCGGCTCAGGGCATCGAGGGCCAGGCCATCCAGGGAGGTCAGTAGCGCGGTGCGCCCGGCCAACAGCTGACCCAGGCGGTCCGGCAACTCATCGCCGCTGGTGAGCAGGGGCGTGTCGAAGGCGAAGCGGGTACCCTGACCCGGGGTGCTCTGCACCTCGAGACGACCGTCCATCATTTCCACCAGCTCCTTGCTGATGGCCAATCCCAGGCCGCTGCCACCGTAGCGGCGGGTGGTGCTGGAGTCGCCCTGGGCAAAGGAGTCGAACAATTGCGCGAGGGCCTCGTGGCGGATGCCGATGCCGCTGTCGCTGATGGCGAACACCAGATGCGGCTTGCCCAGTGTGTCGTTGCGCCGGCAGACGTTCAGGCCGACATGGCCTTCGGAGGTGAACTTCAGGGCGTTGCTCAGCAGGTTCATCAGCACCTGCTTGAGGCGCGTGGGGTCGCCGAGGATGCGTCGCGGTACCCCGGCTTCGAGGCTGACGTAGAGCCGCAGGTGCTTTTCCAGGGCCTGGGCGGTGAACAGGCGCAGGGTGTCGGAGATCAGCGCCTCGAGGTCGAACTCGATCTGTTCCAGGCTCAGCTTGCCCGATTCGATGCGGGCATAGTCGATGATGTCGTTGATCACTGCCATCAGTGAACTGCCGGAGCTGGCGATGGTGTCGGCATAGAAGCGCTGCCTGCGGTCCAGGGGCGTCGCCCGCAGCAATTGCAGCATGCCCAGCACGCCATTGAGGGGCGTGCGGATTTCGTGGCTCATCTTGGCCAGGAAACGGCTCTTGGCCTGGTTCTCGATTTCCGACTGCTCGGCGGCCTGACGCGAGCGGAAGCCTTCTTCCTTGAGCATATTGATGCGGTCGGCCAGGCCGATGGACAGGGTGATGAGCTCGACCGTGACGCCGACCTTGACCACCGCGGCGCCGTACAGGCCGAACAGTTCGATGCCCAGGGAACCGGAGGTGGCGATGATGAAGGAGGCTAGGAGCGTGCCCCAGGCCAGGATGTAGTAGGAGCCGTAACGCAGGCCCTTGCACCAGACGTAGGCGCCGGACAGTAGCAGCACGAAGGAGACCGCCAGCACGGTCATGCTGGCGAGGATGTTCCAGATTTGCAGGCCGAGCAGTGGCAGCGACACCAGGCAGCCGAGGCTGAGCAGCATGAAGCAACGCAGGCCCAGGTCCAGGCGCGGAAAGAATTGCTGGGTGTGCAGGAAATGCCGGCTGAATTGGATGGCGCTCAGGCAATGCAGGTACATCAGGATATAGATGCTGACCGACTGCAGGCCCACGTGTTCGGGCAGCAGTTTGAACAGCATGCCGTCGAAACTGGCGGAAAACAGGCCGATGTTCAGGTTATAGATCAGGTACCAGAAATAGGCGCGTTCACGCAGCGCCAGGTAGAGAAACAGGTTGTAGCAGAACATCGCGAAGAGCACGCCATAGAAGGCGCCGTTGATCCCCATCAGGTTTTCCTGGATGGCGGCACTGGCCTCATGGGTGCTGAAGAACAGCGGGACGAAGAGCGTGCTGCTGCTTTCCACCCCCAGCAGCAGGGTACTGGTGCCCGGCTGCAGGTCCAGTGGAAACCAGAAGTTGCGCACCTGCACCGGCCGCTGGGCAAAGGCGAAGCGGTCGCCGCTCTCCTGCTGCAGCAAGCGACCGTCCGGGGTGAACAGGTAGACCTGCAGGTGGTCGAGCAGCGGGTAGTTGACCTCCAGGTAGCCCGGCAGGTCCTGCGTCAGGGCGTTGTGCAGGTGCAGCTTGAACCACCAGGTCGAACTGTTCTTGCCCAGGTTGGCATGGGCGCCGCGCACCTCGGTGAACCTGTTGTCGGGCAGCAGGCGCAGCTGCTCGACGGTCATGCGGCCCTCGGGGTCTTCCAGGTAAGCCATATGGGGGCCGAGGTTCAGCCGCAGGTCGGTACTGTTCAGGTGCGCCGGTGCCAGGGCCCAGGTGGTCCCACTGAAGCAGAGCAGCAGAAAAGCCAGACAGATGCGACGCATTCGCGAACCTTGATGGGACGTGGAGCGAGCAGCCAGGCGTCAAGGCAAGGTAGGCCGGGCCTTCATCAGGCACTGTGCCCGGATGCCGGGCATCCTTCAAGTCCTCTGGCTTCAGCGCACCTGCGGTTTGTCCGGTTCTGCCGGCACTGCGGGTTTTGCCGGTTCCCGGGGGACGAGCAGGCTGTCGACCGCCGGCACCCGGGTCTCGCTTTCCATCTGCGCGGCGTATTCGATCTGGTGGCTGAAGCGCTCCAGCGAGCCTTGGGCCGGCTGTGCGTCGCTGGCGAATACCGGCGGGCTGAGCATATAGGCGCCGAGCAGGCGGCTCAGGCCCGCCAGGCTGTCGATGTGGGTGCGTTCGTAGCCATGGGTCGCATCGCAGCCGAAGGCCAGCAACGCGGCGCGTATGTCATGGCCGGCAGTGACGGCGGACTGGGCATCGCTGTGGTAATAACGGAACAGGTCGCGCTTGACCGGTATGTCGTGCTGGGCGGCCAGGCGCAGCAGGTGGCGCGACAGGTGGTAGTCGTAGGGGCCACCGGAGTCCTGCATGGCCACGCTGACCCGATGCTCGCTCGATTGCTGGCCGGGGGCCACGGGGGCGATGTCGATACCGACGAACTCGCTGACATCCCAGGGCAGCGCGGCGGCGGCCCCGGAGCCGACCTCCTCGGTGATGGTGAACAGCGGGTGACAGTCGATCGGCGGCTCGGCACCGCTCTCGACCAGGGCCTTGAGCGCCGTCAGCAGGGCGGCCACCCCGGCCTTGTCGTCCAGGTGGCGGGCGCTGATATGCCCGCTCTCGGTGAATTCGGGCAGGGGGTCGAAGGCCACGAAGTCGCCGATGGCGATCCCCAGGGACTCGCAGTCGGCGTGGGTGCTGCTGTAGGCGTCCAGGCGCAGCTCGACGTGGTCCCAGCTGATGGGCATCTGGTCCACTTCGGTGTTGAAGGCATGCCCGGACGCCAGCAGTGGCAACACGCTGCCACGTATCACCCCGGTTTCGGTGAAGACGCTGACCCGGCTGCCTTCGGCGAAGCGGCTGGACCAGTGGCCCACCGCGGCCAGGCCGAGTCGTCCGTTGTTCTTGATCTCGCGCACTATGGCGCCGATGGTGTCCAGGTGCGCCGACACCGCACGGTCCGGGCTGTTCTGCTTGCCCTTGAGGGTGGCGCGGATGGTGCCGCGGCGGGTCAGCTCGAAGGGAATGCCGAGCTCCTCCAGGCGTTCGGCGACGTAGCGCACTATGGTGTCGGTAAACCCCGTGGGGCTGGGGATGGCAAGCATCTCCAGCAACACCTTCTGCAGGTAGGTCAGGTCGGGCTCGGGCAGTTGCGGGCTCATGGGCAGGCTCCTGGGAAAAGGCTGGGCGTGGGCGGCGGCAGGCCGTGGCGCACGCGTACGCGCCACGGCGCGCATTCCGTGGAGAAACTCAGGCGGAGACCCGGCTGAGGGGAAACAACAGGTCGACAAAGCGTTCGGCGGTGGGCTGGGGTTCGTGGTTGGCCAGGCCGGCGCGTTCGTTGGCCTCGATAAAGACATGCTCGGGCTGGTCGGCGGCCTGGATCAGCAGGTCGAGGCCGACCACCGGGATGTCCAGGGCCCGCGCCGCCCGCACGGCGGCGTCGACCAGGCTCGGGTGCAACTGGGCGGTGACATCCTCGAGCATGCCGCCGGTGTGCAGGTTGGCGGTCCGGCGCACGGCCAGTCGCACCCCTTCGGGCAGCACGCTGCTGTAATCATGACCGGCACTGCGCAGGGTGCGCTGGGTTTCGGCATCCAGGGGGATTTTGCTCTCGCCGCCAGTGGCGGCCTGGCGTCGCCGACTCTGGGCCTCGATCAGCGCGCCTATGCTATGCCGGCCATCGCCGACCACCGCGGCGGGGTGACGGATGGCGGCGGCCACCACCTCGAAGCCGATCACCAGGATGCGCAGGTCCAGTCCCGGGTGAAAGCTTTCCAGCAGCACCCGGTTGTCGAAGGCCCGGGCCTGTTCGATGGCCTCGGCCAACTCCTGTTCGCCGCGCAGGTCCACCGCCACGCCCTGGCCCTGCTCGCCGTCTACCGGCTTGACCACCAGACGGCCGTGTTCGGCCAGGAAGGCCGCGTTGTCTTCGGCGCTGCCGGCCAGTTGCTGGGCTGGCAGGCGCAGGCCGGCGCGGCTCAGGGCGCGGTGGGTCAGGCGCTTGTCCTGGCACAGGGTCATGCTCACCGCGCTGGTCAGGTCGCTCAGGGATTCGCGGCAGCGCACCCGTCGACCGCCCTGGCTGAGGGTGAAGAGCCCGGCTTCGGGATCGTCCACCTGGACCTCGATGCCGCGGCGCTGGGCTTCATTGACTATGATCCGGGCGTAGGGGTTGAGGCCGGCCGCCGGCCCGGGGCCGAGGAACAGAGGCTGGTTGATGCCGTTCTTGCGTTTGAGGGTGAAGGTCGCCAGGTCGCGAAAACCCAGCTTGGCATAGAGGCTCTTGGCCTGACGATTGTCGTGCAGCACCGAGAGGTCGAGGTAGGCCAGGCCGCGGGACTGGTAATGCCCGATCAGGTGGCGCACCAGGGCCTCGCCCACGCCTGGCCGGCTGCAGTGGGAGGCCACGGCCAGGCACCAGAGGCTGCTGCCGTTGTCCGGGTCGCGATAGGCCTTGAAGTGGTTCAGGCCCATGACGCTGCCGACCACCGCGCCGCTGGCTTCGTCCTCGGCCAGCCAGTAGTCGGGGCCACCGTCTTCCCGGGGCGTCAGCTGCCGGGGGTCGACCTGGAGCATGCCGCGGGCCTGGTAGAGGCAGTTGATCGCGGCCCAGTCGGTTTCGCTCTGCACCCGGCGGATATGAAAACCGCGAAAGGGTCGGCGCGCCGGCCGGTAGTCGCTGAACCACAGGCGCAGGGTGTCGGAAGGGTCGAGAAACAGCTGTTGCGGGGCCTGGGCCAGCACCTGATGGGGCGCTGCGACATACAGGGCGATGTCGCGCTCGCCGGGCCGTTCATGCAACAGCGCGTTGGCCAGGGCCTCGGGCGTCGGGTAGGTATGGCCGATCAGCAGTCGCCCCCAGCCGCAGTGCAGCGCCTGGGGCGGGCTGGCGGGGCGGCTGCCGTCTTCGGCAAAACGCGCCTGCAGGCGCTCGTAGCTTGGTGCCTGGCCGCGCACCAGGCGCTGGCCATAGGCTTGGGATTTCTGCATAAAGCCTCCTTGAACGCATGACTCCGGGGTCCTGCACATGCTCTGGTCCAACGGGTGGCCGATCCCGCCTGGCCAATGAATCAGCCCTGCTGGTTTTTACCGTGGCGCACCGGCTGCATCAGAGCCCGTGCTCGCTCAGCCAGAGGTTGAGTGCGGCCAACTGCCAGAGCTTCGAGCCGCGCAGGGGCGTCAGTTGACCCTGGGGATTGCTCAGCAGGCGGTCGAGCATGGCCGGTTCGAACAGGCCGCGGTCCTGGCTGGGGTCCAGCAGCAGCTCGCGGACCCAGTCCAGGGTCGCGCCCTCGAGGTGCTTGAGGCCCGGCACCGGGAAGTAGCCCTTGGGCCGGTCGATCACCGCCGCCGGGATCACCCGGCGCGCGGCTTCCTTGAGCACCTGCTTGCCGCCGTCGGGCAGCTTGAAGCGTCCCGGAATGCGCGCCGACAACTCCACCAGGCGGTAGTCGAGAAAGGGCGTGCGCGCCTCCAGGCCCCAGGCCATGGTCATGTTGTCGACCCGCTTGACCGGGTCGTCGACCAGCATCACGCTGCTGTCCAGGCGCAGGGCCTTGTCCAGCGCGGCTTCGGCGCCGGGGCGGGCGAAGTGCTCGCGAACGAAGGTGCCGGCCTGGTCGTCGGTCTGCCAGTGGGGCTGCACCGTGGCCAGGTACTCACCATGGTTGCGGTCGAGAAAGGCCGCGCGGTAGGCGGCATAGGGGTCGCTGGCGCCCTCCACCAGGGGGTACCAGTGGTAGCCGGCGAACAGCTCGTCGGCGCCCTGGCCGCTCTGCACCACCTTGCAGTGCTTGGCCACTTCCCGGGACAGCAGGTAGAAGGCGACGCAATCGTGGCTGACCATAGGTTCGCTCATGGCGCGAAAGGCCGCTGGCAGCTGCTCGAGGATTTCGTTTTCCCCGATGCGCAACTGGTGATGGCGGGTGCCGTAGTGCTCGGCGATCAGGTCCGAATATTGAAATTCATCGCCGCGTTCGCCGCCGGCATCCTCGAATCCGATGGAGAAGGTCGACAGCTGCTGCACCCCGGCCTCGCGCAACAGGCCGACCAGCAGGCTGGAGTCGAGGCCGCCGGACAGCAGCACGCCGACATCCACCGCCGCCCGCTGGCGGATCGACACCGCTTCGCGCATGCCGTCGAGCACCCGATCGCGCCAGTCCTCCAGGGTCAGGGCGGTTTCCTCGGACCGGGGGCCGAACGCCAGCGTCCACCAGGTCTGCTGCTCGCAGTGGCCCTGGGCGTCGATGCGCATCCAGCTGGCCGGCGGCAGTTTTTCCACCCCGGCCAGCAGGGTGCGCGGCGCCGGCACCACGGCATGGAAGTTCAGGTAATGGTTGAGGGCGATGGGGTCCAGGGTGCTGCCGATATCGCCGCCCTGGAGCAACGCCGGCAGGGTCGAGGCGAAGCGCAGGCGTTGGCCGGTGCGCGAGAGGTACAGGGGCTTGACGCCCAGGCGGTCGCGGGCGATGAACAGCTGCTGGCGATCACGCTCCCAAATGGCGAAGGCGAACATGCCGTTGAGCTTGGGCAGCAACTCGGCGCCCCAGGCGTGATAGCCCTTGAGCAGCACCTCGGTATCACCACCGGAGAAGAAGCGGTAGCCGAGGCTCTCCAGTTCCGTGCGCAACTCCGGGTAGTTGTAGATGGCGCCGTTGAACACCAGGGACAGCCCCAGTTCGCTGTCGATCATCGGCTGGCCCGAGGCTTCGGCCAGGTCCATGATCTTCAGTCGGCGATGGCCCAGGGCGACCGGCCCCTGGCTGTGGATGCCCTGGGCATCGGGGCCGCGAGGGGCCAGGTGGTGAGTGATTCGCTCGACCGCGGCCAGGTCGGCCGGTCGTTGATCAAAACGCAGTTCGCCAGCTATTCCGCACATAATCCTTACCGGTTATCCGTTGGGGAGTGGTTGCGCGCCGCCTTTCGGGTGGCGCCAAATCTTTTACACCAAAGCAAATAAATGATTTGATATCAAAGTTATGTTCCAGGATTAAATGACACTATGGGCGACAAAATAGTTCCAATTGGAATTGATACGGCGAGCCTGCAGGCTTTCGAGCTGCCGCTGTTCAAGTCCCTTCGGCGCCTGCAGCAGG
>DATDTH010000771.1:0-2781 GCA_035290985.1 Pseudomonas sp.
CCCACGCGGGAGCGTGGGCACGATCGGCGCCCGGTTTAGGGCAGGGCGGCGGGTTCGGTTTCTTCCAGGTCTTCGCTGCGGTCCATGGTCACCTGGCGGATCGACAGGCGAATCTCGGCCGGCAGCACCCGTTTGGCGGCGCCTTCGGCCAGTTCGCCGAGCTGCGGGTGGTAGCTGAGCTTGCCGGCCTCGTCGGTACGCAGCACGCGCTGTTCCTGCAGGCTCTGGATAAAGTGGCGGAACAGGCTCTTGTCGAAGAACTCCGGGGCGTTCAGGCCATGGAGGATCGACAGGCGCTGGGCCATTACGGTGCACAGGTCTTCCAGTTCCGCGGCGCTCAGGCTGTTCTGCCCGCTGTTGAGCAGCAGGGCGGTGGCCATGTAGAAGCGCTGCAGGGTCTGGGCGATGGTCCGCGACAGCAGGGTCAGCAGCACGAAATGCCGCGAGCTGGGGGCCGGGCGCACATAGACGTCGCCTTCGGCGCGCAGCAGGCCCTGTTCGACAAAGGCTTCCAGCCACTGGTCGATCACCGCATCCAGCTCGTCCAGGCTCCAGCGGATAAACAGCTCCGCCTGCAGGTAGGGGTAGAGTGCGCGGGTGTAGCGCAGGATCTGCTCGCGGCTCATTCGCCCGCTGCTCTGGAAGAAACTGGCCAGCAGCGCCGGCAGGGCGAAGATGTGCAGCACGTTGTTGCGGTAGTAGGTCATCAGGACGGCGTTCTGCTCGTCCAAGTAGAGGATCTTGCCCAGGGCGTCCTTCTGTTCGGCCAGCAACTGCATGCCCTGCACATGTTCGATCAGCGCCTGGCCGTTGCCGTCCGGCAGGGTGGTGTGGGGCGCGTAGGGCACGCGGCGCAGCAGCGCCAGGTACAGGTCCAGCACCCGGGCCAGGGCGCGGTCGTCCAGGGCCAGCTTGCTGGTGGAGAGCAGGGCCAGGGCCACCAGATTGACCGGGTTGACCGCCGCGGCTTCGTTCAGGTGCCGGGCCACGCGTTCGCCCAGGCGGCCGGTGGTCTCGTTCAGCCAGCTCGGCCGGTAGTGCGGCCCCAGGTCCTGGGTGCGCCAGTCCGGTTGTTCCTGGTCGAGGAACTCGGCCAGCTTGATCGGGGCGCCGAAATTGACCGAGACCTGGCCGAAGCGCTGCTTGAGCGCGCCTATGACCTTGAAGATGTCGAAGATCGATTCCTTCTTCTTGGTCGCGCCGCGCAGTTCGCCCAGGTAGGTGCGGCCTTCCAGCACCCGTTCGTAGCCGATGTACACCGGTATGAAGACGATGGGCAGGCGGTGGGAGCGCAGGAAGCTGCGCAGGGTGATGGCCAGCATGCCGGTCTTGGGTTGCAGCATGCGCCCGGTGCGCGAGCGGCCGCCCTCGACGAAGTACTCCACCGGGAAGCCCTTGCTGAACAGGGTGTGCAGGTATTCGTTGAATACCGCGGTGTAGAGCGGGTTGCCCTTGAAGGTGCGGCGCATGAAGAAGGCGCCGCCGCGGCGCAGCAGGCTGCCGATCACCGGCATATTGAGGTTGATGCCGGCGGCGATATGCGGCGGGGTCAGGCCGTTGCGAAACAGCAGGTAGGACAGCAGCAGGTAGTCGATATGGCTGCGGTGGCAGGGCACATAGATGACCTCATGGCCATGGGCGGCGGCCTGCACGCCTTCGATATGGCTGATCTTGATGCCGTCGTAGATCTTGTTCCAGAACCAGCTGAGCACCACTTCGAGGAAGCGGATGGCGGTGTAGGTGTAGTCCGAGGCGATCTCGTTGCCGTAGCGCAGGGCCTGGGCCTCGGCCTTGGCCAGGGGGATGTTCTCGCGCTCGGCTTCCTCGGCGATGGCCTGGCGGACCTGGTCGTCGTGCACCAGGCCCTTGACCAGGTTGCGTCTGTGGGAGATGTCCGGGCCTATGACCGCGGCTTTCTGGTTGCGGAAGTGCACCCGCAGCAGGCGGTGGACCATGCGCAGGGTGCGTTCGTGGCCCTTGTCCTGTTCCACCAGCTCGCGCAGGTGCAGAGGGGCGGAGAACTGCACGCGGGTCTTGCGGCCCAGGATCAGGATGCTGACCAGCCGGCGCAGGCGCCCAGTCACCGCCCAGCTGTCGGCGAACAGCAGTTTCCAGGGGCTCGACTCGCTGGCCGGGCTCTGGCCCCAGAACACGCTGACCGGCACGATTTGCACCTCGTCCACGCCGTGCTGGGCGATGGCGTTGACCAGCCGCACCAGGGTCGGCGAGGCGCCGCGCTTGTCCTGCCGGCCCAGCCAGTCGGGCTCGGGGGTCAGGTAGAAGAAGGCTGCCGGCTCCTCCAGGTCGCCCACCCTGACCGGCAGCACCGGGCGCGGCAAGCCGGCCTTGGTGCATTCGGTGTCGAGCACCGCCAGGTCGCTCAGGGCCGGCAGTTGCAGCACGTAGAACACCGGCCTGCTGCGGTCGAGCTTGAGGCTGAAGGCGGACTGATTGATGGTTTCCGAGCGTACCCAGAGATACAGCAGGCGGCGCAGGGTGCCAAACACGAGGCGGCGAAGAGGCGAGCGAGTCATACGGCGGCTGAAGACCAAAAGAAAATCGAGCACTAGTGTGCCGCATTCCACCGGGGCTCGGCAAAAGTCGCGCGTGGGGGAGACGGAAAAACCTCGATAGGGCGGCAAAGCGGGGCTTTTGCGTGCCGTTCGCAATGGCCCGGTCTTGCATTGGGGTTGGCGGAGTCCTTATAGTCCGGCGGCATTCGGGCCCGTCCGCACGAGGGGCCTGGGCACCTGACAGGGCCCGTGATCGACCACCGCGTCG
>DATDTH010000772.1:0-3977 GCA_035290985.1 Pseudomonas sp.
GAACTCGAACCGCCCTCGCCCCTGGCCACACCGCCCCTGGACGCCCGGGAGAGCGCACTGTTGCAAGGGCGCAGGGCCCTGGTGGTGGATGACTCGACGGTCGCCTTGCACCAGACGGTGAACACCCTGCGCACCCTCGGGCTCGAGTGCCTGCCGCTGCGCAACGGCAAAGAAGCCCTGGCCGCGCTGCTGGAGCGGGCCGGCACGGCCGAGGCCATCGAGATTCTGGTGTCGGATATCGAGATGCCGGAAATGGATGGCTACGACCTGACCCGCGAAGTGCGCGCCAGCCCGGTCCTGGCCGGACTCTATGTGCTGCTGCACACCTCCCTCGACAGCACCATGAACACCGACAAGGCCAAACAGGCCGGAGCCAACGACGTGCTGACCAAGTTCTCCGCCAGCGAACTGACCAAGGCCCTGCTGCGCGCCGCCCAGGCAATTGACGGCTGAGGCTGTTTGGGCTGTCCGATGGTTATCGCTTCGCTCAACCTAGGCGGCCCCACCCATCCTACAGCCTAAAACTGCCCATCTGCTGGGCCAGGTCATCGGCCAGGCGGCGCAGGGTCTGGCAATCCTCGCGGCAGACCTGCACCTCGCCCGCGGTGGCGTGGGCCAGGTCGGCGATGCCCTGCACGTTGCGGTTGATCTCCTCAGTGACCGAGGACTGCTCTTCGGTCGCCGCCGCCACCTGGGTATTCATGTCACTGATCGCCTCAACCTGAGCGGTGATGGCGCCCAGGGACTGGCCGGTGCGCTGACTGGACTCGACCCCGGTGCCAGTGGCCGCCTGCCCGGCGTGCATGGAACTGACCGCGGTTTCCGCGCCGGCCTTGAGACGCTGGATCATCTGCTGGATCTCGCCGGTGGAGGCCTGGGTGCGGCTGGCCAGGGTGCGCACCTCGTCGGCGACCACGGCAAAGCCGCGGCCCATCTCGCCGGCCCGGGCGGCCTCGATCGCGGCATTGAGCGCCAACAGGTTGGTCTGCTCGGAAATCCCGCGAATCACCGACAGCACCTGGTCGATGGACGCCACTTCCTTGGCCAGTTCGCCCACCGCGTCGGCCGCCTGGCCGATCTCGCCGGACATCTTCTCGATATGGACGATGGAATTGCCCACCACCTGGCGCGCCTGCACCGCCTCCTCGCGGGCACTCTGGGAAGCGCCGGCGGCATTGCTGGCGTTGCGCGCGATCTCCTGCACGGTCAAGCCCATCTCGTGCACCGCCGTGGCCACCATGTCGGTCATGTCCTGCTGCTGGCTGGCCCGTCCGGCGGTGTTTTCCACCACCTGGGCGACCTGGCCGACCGCGGTGCGCAGGCGCTCGCTGGTGGCCAGCACGGCACCGATCAGCTCCCGCTGGCTGCCGACGAAGCGGTTGAAGCCGCGGGCCAGATCACCCAGTTCGTCGGCCCGGGATTCGTCCAGTCGCCGAGTCAGATCGCCCCCGCCACCGCCGATTTCCACCAGCGCCGCGGTAACCTGGCGGATCGGCCGGACCAGCCCCCGGGCCAACAGTACCACCAGGCCGAGGAAGAACAGCGCCACGGCCACGCCGATCAGGCTGCTCGTCAGCAGGGCCTCGCGGGCCTCGGCATAGATCTCGGCTTCGGGAATCTCGCTCACCAGCACCCAGTCCAGGGCCTGCAGCGGCTGGGCAATGGCCAGGAAGACGACGCCCTCGCGCTCGAATTGCACGGCCTCGCGGGCCTTGCCCAGCAGTTCGCCCGCGGGCTTGGCGCCCATCAGCTGGGCGAGATCGCGGCTGTCGTTGAATTCCGACTGCGGGTGTACCTTGACCTTGCCCTCGGCGCTGACCAGGTAGACCCGGCCGGCCTCGCCGAAGCGGAAGTCGCGGATCATCTCGGACATGGCCTGTAGGCTGAACCCCAGCCCCGCCACCCCCAGGGTCTTGCCAGCGACCGCGATGCGCTGATTGATGAACAGGGTCGGCTCGCGGGTGGTCTGGTCGATGTCGATATCCAGGGAGCGGTCCTTGCCGCCATCGACGAAGCCATAGAACCAGGCGTTCTCGGCGGGCCCACGGCTGAGGCTGCGGTCGAGCCCCTTGCCGGTGAAGTAGTTGCCGCTGTCCAGGCCGACGATAAAGGTGGTCAGGGCCTTCTGCTGGATCTGCACGCCGGTCAGGTAGCGACTGAAGGCCTCCTGCCGGCTGGCGTCTTCACCGCTGCTCAGCCAGTCGGCCACCAGGCTGTTGCCGGCAATGCCGCGGGCCGCGGTCAGGGGTTCGGCCAGCACCCGTTCCAGGTCATTGCGAATGGCCAGGATGCTCGCCGGCAAGGCCTGCTCGACCAGGTAACGCTCGGCCAGGCGGTTGACCACCGCCGTGTAGATGCCGACCACGATCAGAATGCTGGCGAGCAGCGCCGCCCCCATGCTGAGAATCAGCTGCCACTGAATACTGCGTTGCCAGAGGCGCATGGACTCACCCTTAATGGAGACTGAAGATTGGATACACCATTGTGCACAATTTTCAGTGCGAGAACAGTGTTTCCCCTCTATCGACCTTAGCCCATGGCGCTGAAGCCGTCGCACGTCGCACACCGACCAACGGCAATGCCGGATCCGGCCCTGCGCGGTCGCGCTTCGCGACTCAGCGCGCCGGCAAGCTGACCCGCCCCTGCTCCAGGGTCCAGTCCAGCAGCTGCGCCGCCAGGCGGTCGCTGGCCTGGCCGAAGGCGGGAATCACCTGGGCCAGTTGGTCGCCCGCCACGGGCTGCAGCACCTCGAAGCGCCGGGTCGCGACTATGCGCTGGCTGGCGCTGCGCACCAGGCGGGCATCCAGGCGGATCGACACCTGCACGCCGCCCTCCCGGTACTCGGCCTGGAAGGCGTGCAACTCGCTGACCAGCAGCAGATCGGCGTACAGGGGCTTGGCCTCGCTGCTCAGCGCCTGCACCCGCCCATCGGCCTGAAAGGCATCCAGCAGCCGGTCGCGCAGCAAGGCCGGCACCGGATCGCTCCAGCGCGCGCTCTTGTAGCCGCTGATCTGGTTGGCCCGCGCCACCACCGCGATTCGCGTGCTGTCCAGGACCTGGCTGGCCTGCGGCGTAGCCAGGCGCAAGGCCCAATCCACCGGGGGCTTGGTGCTGGGTGCCTGCACCGCGCCCGGCAGCAGGTAGACGGTCACCGCCTGGGGCTCCGGCAGCACCGAACAGCTCGACAGCGCGACCAGCAGCACGGCCGCCAGGGCCGGTGGAAAAATCTTCATGGTTCGAACTCCTCGACCTTGTCGCGACCGAGCAGGTAGCCCGCCGGGTTCTCGTCCAGATGCCGGGCGATGCCCCGCAGGGTGCCCAGGGTTTCGCGCAGTTCGTTGAGGGCCGGCCCCACCTCGGCCAGGCCCTGCATGCCGCCCTGCAGGGCTTCGCTGTTATCGGCAAGCAGGCGCTCGACCTGGGCCGCGCTGCGCTCCAGGGCCTGCAAGGCCTGCTGACCGCTGTTGAGCAATTGCGTGCCCTGGTTGTCCAGCAGGCCGTTGGCATTGCGCATCAACTGCGCGCTCTGGGCCAGGGTCTGGTTGACCTGCTGGCTCGCGCCGTTCAGCTGCTGCACCAACTGGCGGATCGCCTCGCCCTGGTCAGCGACCACCCCGCTGATCCGTTCCAGGTTCTCCAGGGTACGCCCGACATGGGCGACGTTCTCCCGGGACAGCACCTGGTTGGCGCTGGCGACGAAGGTGTTGATATTGGTCATCAGGTCCTCGCCGTTCTCCATGAGCTTGGCCAGTGGCGAGGGGTCGGCGATTATCACCCCCACCTGGCCGTTGCCGGTTTCCAGGGGCGGACTGTCCGGCGCGCCGCCGCGCAGCTGGATGATGGCGTTGCCGGTGAGCCCGGTCAGCGCCAGCTTGGCCCGGGTCGCCCGGGTCACCGGCGTATCACCGGCCAGGCGGATGCGCGCCAGCACCTTGCGCGGGTCCTGGGGGTCGAGCCGCAGCTCAACCACATCGCCG
>DATDTH010000773.1:0-10695 GCA_035290985.1 Pseudomonas sp.
CAGCTCTACCAGGACAGCAACGGCAATGGCCAGCTGGACCTCAGCCCGCGCGGCATACCCCTGGAGCCCAGCGGTTTCTCCGGCAACCCGCCCCTGCTCAAGGGCAAACCCAAGGTGCTGGACAGTGCCTTCGCCCATGGCACCGGCCCCACCCTACTGACGATCCGCCTGCGCCCACCACGCCGGACCAGGAGCGAGCAGGACCCACGACCGCCGGCCAATCCATCCTCCCATTGAGCGGTGAACCGCGACCGGGCCGGGCTCACTGCCCGGCTAGGGTCGCATCCGCCTGGCGCCAGATCAGCTCATCCGTGTCGTAGCCCTGTTCACGCGCCGTCTGGAGCAGGCGATCGCGCACCTTGGCCGGAGCCTGGGGCTGACGGGTCAGCAGCCAGAGGTAATCACGGCTGGGGTGCCCCACCAGCGCGCTGCGATAATCGGCATCCAGGTACAGGACCCAGTACTCGCCCTTGGTCAGCCCGGGAAAGAGCCGGCTGAACCAGTTATCGAAGCGCACCCAAAGCTTGTCGGTCCGCCCTGGCTCCTGGGGGACGGCCTGGCCGCGCGCCTCGATCCACTCACCGTCGGCCGTGCGACAACGGTTGTCGACCGCCAGGCTGCCATCGGCCTGCAACTGGTAGCGGGCTTCGGATTGCACGCATTTGCGCTGGAAAAACATCGGCAGGCGCGCCTGCTCGTACCAGAGCCCCTGGTAGCGTTGCAGGTTTACCTGGCCGACCGTTTGCGGCGGCTCCAGGTTGCTGGCGCAGCCGCCGAGCAGCAGCGCCGCGAAGAGAAGAAAGTTTTTACCCATGATGACAATCCTTTGTCGGGGGGTTTATTTCAGGCCTTGGCCGGAGAACAGCAACACCTTGTCGCCGGCGTATTGCACGCTGATAAAGCGTTCCTTGTCGCCCCAGGTGCAGCTGGAGATCCCCATGGCGCCGGAACATTCGCCGGGGGCGCCGAGCAGGTTTTCCACCTCGGCCTTGTCCATCCCGGTTTCGAGCTGGGCGTAGTTTTCCTGATTGACCTTGCTGCAGGCGGCCAGCAGCACGCAAAAGGACAGCAGGGCGAAATGACGCAACGACATAAGCGAATTCCTTGGATGTTTGGATGAAGGCACAGCGATCAGTGGGCAGCGCAACACCGGGGGGAACCTCAGAAACGCGAGCCGGGCTGCTGTAGAAAGAGCACTTCATCGGGGGTCGAGGGGCGCCCGAGCAGATCATTGCGATGGGGAAAGCGACCAAAACGGGCAATGACCCGCCGATGCCGCTCAGCATAGTCGAGAAAGCCGGCGAACAACTCGCGCTCGGCCTGGGGCGCGCCGTCATGCAGTGCCCGGGCTAGGGCCACGGACCGCTCCTGGACAGCCAGGTCCTCGGCGTGCTCGAACACCAGATGGATAAACAGCCGGGCGATGGCCGGCAAGCGGGCATCCCAGCCCCGTTCCAGGCCCTGGCGCGCCAGGGCCTGGGCCCGCCCGTCGCCGGCGAAGGCCCGGGGCGTAGCGCGATGGATCATGCGCGGCAACTGGTCCAGCAACAGGATCAGCGCCAGCCAGCCTTCCGGGCTCTGCGCCCAGTCGGACAAGCCGCCGTCCAGCGCCTGTTCGACCCACTCGCCGAAGCGCTCGCGCGCCTCGGCGTCCTGATGATCGCGCTTGCCGAACCACAGTCCATGGCGTGCGGCCGCCACCGTTATGGCGTCGGCCGCGGGGCCAAAACCGGTACCGGGACCGGAACCAAACCACCAATCCAGCAGGCTCCGCCAGGGTGCGGCCATGGCTCAGTCCTGGTGGTAGGCGGTGACGCGCTCGACTTCTTCCTTGGAACCGAGGAAGACCGCCACGCGCTGGTGCAGGGAGGTTGGCTGGATATCGAGGATGCGCTGCAGACCATTGGTCGAGGCGCCGCCGGCCTGTTCGACGATAAAGGACATCGGATTGGCCTCGTACATCAGGCGCAGCTTGCCGGGCTTGGCCGGTTCACGGGAATCGCGCGGGTACATGAACAGCCCACCGCGGGTCAGGATGCGGTGCACATCGGCGACCATGGCCGCGACCCAGCGCATGTTGAAGTACTTGCCCAGGGGGCCGCTCTTGCCGGCCAGCAACTCCTCGACATAACGGGTCACCGGCGCCTCCCAGTGGCGCTGGTTGGACATGTTGATGGCGAATTCCTGGGTGCTTTCCGGAATGCGGATATTGTCGTGGGTCATCACGAAACTGCCCAGCTCGCGGTCCAGGGTGAAGCCCTTGACCCCGTCGCCCAGGGTCAGCATCAGCATGGTCTGCGGGCCATAGATGGCGTAACCGGCCGCCACCTGTTCGGTGCCCGGCTGCAGGAAGGCCTCTTCGCCCAGGTCACCGGCTTCGCCGTTACGCTCGGGGCAACGCAGCACCGAGAAGATGGTGCCCACCGACACGTTCACGTCGATGTTGGAAGAACCGTCCAGAGGGTCGAATACCAGTAGGTAGGCGCCTTTTGGGTACTGGCCGGGAATCTGGTAGGCATTGTCCATTTCTTCGGACGCCATGCCGGCCAGGTGACCGCCCCACTCGTTGGCCTCCAGCAGGATTTCGTTGGACAGCACGTCGAGCTTCTTCTGCACCTCGCCCTGCACGTTCTCGGTTTCCATGCTGCCTAGCACACCGCCCAGGGCGCCTTTGGACACCGCATGGCTGATTTCCTTGCACGCGCGCGCCACCACTTCGATAAGGAACCGCAGGTCGGCCGGGGTGTTATTGCTGCGGGTCTGCTCGATCAGGTAGCGGCTGAGGGTAACGCGGGACATGGAAGGCTCCGGAGGAATAGAAATCCCGCGCAGTTTAGCGCGAGTGCCTCCCCTCAGACAGAGCGCAGTTGCGCCGAGTTCAGCACGAACGCGGGGCCAGCCGGAATCGGCGCACAACTCGGAGCGGTTCGTCACGCCCCTCCAGGCCGCCAGACGCTCTGGAACGGCGGCCCCGCGCAGCCCGTCGCTTACCAGTCCCAGGCCAGCCCCAGGCTGGCGCCCTGCTGGGTATCGTCCTCGCCCTTGCGCAGGCTGTAGCCGCCGCGCAAGCTCAGGTCAGCCGTGAGCCGCTGGCTGAAACCGATACTGGCGCGGCTCAGGTCCTCTTCCGGGCTGTAGCCCTGCAGCCGAAAGCCCAGGGTTGGCAGGCTGTTCAGCGCCATATCCAGCTCGCTGACGTCATCCTCGTATTCACGCTCATGGGCCAGCTCGGCGAATACCTGGGTGTACGGGCTGAACGCAAACCGCCCTTGCAGGCCGACGCCCAGGCGCCTGGAACTGCGCTCCTGGTCACCGAAGGCCAAAGCCGTGGAGCGCGCGCCGGCCTCGGCGTAGCCATCCACCTCGACCCGCGCGTAGTCCGCGCTGATAAAGGGACTCAGCTGCCAGCGACTACCGGGCCGCGCCAGGTCGAAACCCAGCCGGGCCGCGACGGCCCAGAGCTCACCCTGGCTGTCGCCCTGCTCGCGGCGTTTGGCCACGCCCAGGTCGAAGCCACGCTCGAGGTCGTGGTAGTCCAGCCAGCCGGCGCTGGCCGCGGCATCGGCCCACCAGTGCTGCCCCTGGTACTGGGCGAAGACGCTAAGCAGGTAGCTGCGCAGGTCATAGTCCGAGCTCTCGGCCTCCAGCTCCGTGTCATCCAGCCCCAGGGCCAGGCCGACCCGCCAGCCCTGGTCCAGGCGGTAGCTGGCGCCCAGGTTCAGGCTGTAGCCCTCGCCATCGGCGTCGACCAAACCGGCCTGGCGCTCGAAATCCTGACGCTGGCCACCTGCATCGACGAAGCCGCGCCACTGGCCGAGGCCCTGCCAGGCCTGCCCATCGGCCTGCCACTGGCTGTGCAATCTGTCCTGCTGGCCTCGCAACAGGCCATGGGCCAGCTCCGGCAGCAGCGTCAGCTCATGGGGCGCACTTAGCAGCGAGAGGGCGTAATCCGCGGTCGTGCGCTGGCCGGTGATGGTCGGGTGCACGCTGTCGTTGAACAGCAGCCGGCTCGGATCGGGGTTGGGGCTGTCGATGCCATTGATCGGACTCTCGGTATCGCAGCCATTGAAGCAGTACAGGGTCAGGTCCTGGGCCGGATTCAGGCCGAAGCTGGCCGGATCGGCCAGCACCTCGCGCGTCAGCAGGGGCACATCCAGGGGAATGATCTCGGCGTCGATGGCGGCCAGGCGCAGCACCAGCTCCTGATTGAACGCGACAACCTTGGGCGCGATCTCCTCCGAAAGCCCGTCGTTAAAGGCATAGGGGGTCTGGCTGACATCCCCAAGCAAGGGCACCAGGATATAGCGGGCGCCGGCGGCCTGTAGCGCGCCGACGCTGTCCGCCAGGCGGGCGGCCGAGGCCCGGGCGGCCGAAATATCCGGTACCAGGTCGTCGAAGAAATCGTTGCCGCCGCCATTCACGTAAAACAGGGTATTGGGGTCCAGGGCCTGGCCGCGGCTGGCCAGCTCCACCAGGTAGGCTGGGCGCACCCGCAGGTTGTCGCCCGACGGAAGCTCCACCACCGAGCCCTCGCCCGTGCCGGTGATGGAGTCATAGACCTGGGCGGTGATATTGCCGCCGACCGCGTAGTTATTGCCATCCGCCAGCCCCAGGCTCTGGTTGACCGGCGAGGTGGAGCCGGTCAGCGCACCGAAGCCCAGGCGCTCACTGATCAGCATGGTGGCATTGGGTCCGTAGATCTCACCGCTACCGCCGCGGTAACTCGGCCCGACCCGGTTGGTAAAGCGCAGGGTTGCCCCGGGCGGCCCCCCGAGGTCGGGAAACTGTCCGGCATCGCTGAGGCTGTCGCCGAATACGACGAAACCGCTGTAGGGGCTGGCGTGACTCGAAGGGGCCTGGGTCAGCAGGCAAAGGGCTGTCAGGGTCGTCATGAATCCTTTCATGAGGGGCATTCCTTGCGGTGGAGAGGACCACGCTGAATCTAGCCAGCCTGCGGTAAAAATCCATCCACTCAACGGCCTTTCACCCCCATCCGCCTAAATCTCGATGCACGGTTGCCCCCAGGCGGCCCGCCGAGGGGAAACACCGCTCGAGCGGATGCGCGCCCAAGCGGCACGTGCGCCGGGGGCTTACTTCAAGGGGTCTATCGAAGGGCGACGGCCGCGCCGCCGCCCAAGCCGATTTACCAGCTCCAGGCCAGGGACAGGTTGACCCCCTGCTGGGTGTCGTCTTCACCCTGGCGCAGGCTGTAACCGCCGCGCAAGGCCAGATCCGTCGTCAACTGCTGGTTGAAGCCGATGCTGGCGCGGTTCATCTTCTCCTGAGGGGTGTAGCCCTGCAGGGTGAAGTCCAGGGTCGGCAGGCTGTTGAGCGCGATATTCACATCCTGGGTGTCGTCCTCGTACTCGCGCTCGTGGGCCACTTCGGCGAACAGCTGGGTGCTCGGGGTCAACGCGTAACGCCCTTGCAGGCCGACGCCCAGGCGCTTGGAGTTGCGCTCCTGATCGCCAAAGGTCAGCGCCGTGGAGCGCGCGCCCGACTCGGCGTAGCCATCCACCTCGACCCGCGCGTAGTCCGCGCTGATAAAGGGGCTCAGGTGCCAGGCACTGCCCGGCTGGGCGATGTCGTAGCCCAGGCGACCGCTGAGGGCCCAGAGGTCGCCATCGCTGTCACCCTTCTCGGTGCGCGAGGCCATGCCCAGGTCGAAGCTGCGCTCGAGGTTGTCGTAGTCCAGCTTGCCGACACTGGCGGAAGCATCGGCCCACCAGCGGTTGTGCTGGAACTGGGCGAAGGCGCTCAGCAGGTAGCTGCGCAGCTCGTAGTCCGACTCACCGACGTCCAACTCCTGCTCATCGAGACCAAGGCCCAGACCGACGCGCCAGTCCTCGCTCACTCGATAGCTAGCACCCAGGTTGAGGCCGTAGCCATCGCCATCGGCACTGGCCGAGTTGCTCTGCGCGTCGAAGTCCTGGTGCTGGCCGCTGCCGGTGACGAAGGTGCGCACCTGACCGACGGACTGCCAGGCCTCCCAATCCGCCAGCCATTGGCTGCGCAACTGGTCCTGGTGCGCGCGCAGCACACCCTGGGCCATTTCCGGCAGCAGGGTCAGTTCATGGGGCGCGCTCAGCAGGGAAAAGGCGTAGTCGGCAAAGATCCGCTGACCGACGACCGTGGGGTGTACACCGTCTTCGAACAGCAAACGGGTCGGATCCGGGGTGCCGCCGAGGATAGCGCTGTCGATGCCGCTGACCGCGCTTTGGTTGGCACAATCGGTGAAGCAGACGAAGGTCTGGTCCTGATTCGGGTCCAGGCCGAACTCGGCCGGACTGGCCACGACCTCGTTGACCAGCAAGGGCACGTTTAGCGGAATGATCTCGGCATCGATGCCGCTCAGCTCATTCACCAGGGTGTTGTTGAACTCGGCCACCAGCGGCGCGACGAAGCCCGACAAGCCGGCGCCCCGGGCGAAAGGCGTCTGGCTGACATCGCCCAGCAAGGGCACCATGATATAGCGGGCACCGGCCGTTTGCAGGGCCCGCACGCTATCGCCCAGACGCCCAGCAGAGTCCCTGGCATCCTGCGTATTGAGAATCAAAAAGTCGAGAAAGTCGTTACCGCCGCCGTTAACGTAGAACAGCGTATTGGCATCCACGGACTGGCCGCGCGCGGCCAGTTCCACCAGGTAGGCATCGCGCACCCGCAGATTGGTGCCATCGGTCAGTTCCACTACCGAGCCTTCGCCGGTGCCGATGATTGAGTCGAGGACTTGCGGGGTGGTGTTACCGCCAACGGCATAGTTGGTGCCATCGGGCAGGCCCAACGTCTGATTGACCGGCGAGGTCGAGCCGGTCACCGGCCCCAAGCCCAGGCGTTCGCCGAGTATCATGGTGGTATTGGGGGCAAACAAACTGGTCGTAAAATCCGGACCGACGCGGTTGGTGAAGCGCAGGGTCGAGCCCGTGGGACCGTCCGGATCCGGGAATTGTCCGGCATCGCTCAGGCTGTCGCCGAAGATGATGAAACCGCTATAGGGTGCAGCCTGGGCAAGCGGAGTCAGTGCCAAACAGCAGGCCGCGGCCAAAGGCGTCAAGACTCGTTTCATGGGGCATTCCTCGACTTATTTTTATAGGGGACTTACCAACGGTTGAATTTATCCAAGCGCTCGGGCAATTGCACTGAAAGAAACCAACCCCACCCAAATGGGTGAACTGCAGGTATTGAACTTCAGGAGCCGAGTCCCAATAGCTGGGCCCCGGCGCAGCGCCACCGGCGAGCGCTGCACGCTCTGGCAATCGACATTAGGACGCAACTTACCCAAGCCTCGCCGCAATTGCTATTAAATTGCCAGCACGATTTAAGTAAAGAGGACAACGAGCCACACAGGCCACTAGCCCGCCACGGCTACCCGGTTGCGCCCTTCCCGCTTGGCCTGGTAGAGGGCCACATCCGCCGCGTGCAGCAACTCGTCCAGGCTGTCGCCCTGGGCCGGCCAGATCGCCACGCCGGCGGACAGGGTGACGACCTGATCACCGCCGCGGCTCGGCAAGGGTGAGCTCGCCAGTTCACGGCAGAGGCTTTCCAGGCGGCAACGGGCCTCGTCAGCATGGGCGCCCGGCAGGATCAACAGAAACTCCTCGCCACCGATACGAAACACCGCATCCGAACTGCGCAGGCTGTTGCGCAAATGCTGGGCCACGCTTTTCAACACATCGTCGCCGACCAGGTGGCCATGCTGATCGTTCAACCACTTGAAATGGTCCAGGTCGATCAGCGCCAGGGCCAGCGGGCTACGCTGGCGCTGGGCCCGGCTCAGTTCGCGGGCGAAGAAATCGTCCAGGTAACGGCGGTTGTACAGCCCGGTCAGGGGGTCGCAGAGCGCCTGTTCCTGCAACTGCAGATGCAGGCTGGAGATGGTGCGCAGGCGCTCTTCGCTGACGGCCAGGGCCTCGGCCAGCTTCAGCTCGCTCAGATAGCGCTGGGTGACATCACGCAGGTAGAGCATCTGCCCCAACACGAAGTTGCCCCTGTGGGTGATGCGCTCGATGGCGCGCACGCGCAACTCGAAATAGCGCGCCGAACTGGCCAGGGTCAGCAGGCTGTCCAGCTCGCTGACGGCCTGGTCCTGCAGCAGTCGCTGCAGGTCCGGCCCGAACACCGGCCAGTCGCGCAACACCCGCCCCTGCCAGTCGCTGTGCAAACCCGCCAGCTTGAGCGCCGCCGGATTGGCTTCGATCACCCGCAGTTGCGGATCGATGACCAGCACCGGGTCGAGCAAGGCCTCCAGCAGCAAGTGGCGGGCCACGGGCAACAGATCGAACAGCCGGACGCCGACTATCAGCCAGGCGAAGGCCACCAGGGTGAAGGCGAAACTAAAGGGCGTGGGGTCGAACCCGAACAGCATCCAGCCGAACAACACATAAGCGATATTGGCCAGCCAGGGCACAGTGGTGACGGCCATGAATGCCAGGTAATGGCGGCGATGCACCCCGGAGCCGAGCACCGCGGCACGCACCACCACCCCCAGGCAAAACAGCATGAAGAGGTACACGTAGACCGCGGCGGCATAGAACAGCGGCCCATGCTCATAGCGCAGCGGAGCACCCGGCTCCGTCGAAATCGGTGCCGTGCCGGCCCCGTAGAACAAGCCATGCCAGGGATTGCCCAGGGCCAGCAACCAGACCAGCAGCGGGACCAGGGCCAGGCCGAATACATGCTGCCGGGGCAGGGGCTGGCGGCTGCTGTTGACGTATTGCCAGAGGAACACGGCCCAGAAGGTCGGCACCCCGACTATGCCCGGCCAGGCCATGCTGGCCCAGAATTGCTTGCAGTCGGCCGCCTGCGCGGCCATTTCGAGGCTGGCGGCGCACAGCCACCAGAGGCTGGTCAAATGCAGCAGGATGAAACTGTCGCGACCGGGAAAATAGCGTTGCCGCTTGACCCAACGCGCCAGCAGCAGCACGCCCATGCACACCAGCACGGTCAAGATCACGGGGCCGGAAACCGCCCAACCCGAGTCACTGCAGGCATTCATCGACAACCCAACTCCAGCAGTAGAAATACGGCAAGGCCGTCCCGGCGAACACTTGACCCTCTGCGGCCCTGTCCGGCGAGCAAGTCAAGGTCCGGGCCGCAGCTCAGCCGGCCCACCATACCGGAAATCACTTACTTTTTGTGCGGCAAGTACCATCCGCCGCCGCTATGGCTTCGACGACGGCGCCCGCAACAGACTGAACGCCATGGCCGCCAGCAAACCGACCCCGGCCAGCAACACCGCCCAGAGCACGGCCCGCTTCCAGTCCGGCCCTGGCTGCACCGCGGCGGCAGCCTCGCCGTTCAGCGGCGCCCCCTTACCTGGCAACGCCCGGCCCAAACCGGCCAGACGCTGCTCGGTGTAACCGGGAATCAGGGTGCCGAGGGGCAAATTGGCCGCCTCCGCCGCGCGGTTACCGAGGGCCAGGGTATAGGGCGGCGTGCCCCGGGCCAGGAAGATCACCTGGGTCGCGGTCAATCCGACCTTGAGCAGCGGTGTCTCGCTGCCCAGGCCGCCGCCACGTTCATCCACCCGTAGTTTCAACTCCTGCACAGGCTGTCCCGGCAGACTCAGTTCATTGCGCTGCACCGTCTGGCCATTTTCCGGCAGACGGTACAACAGCCCGCGTGCCAGGGGCTGCCAGTGCTTTTCACCCTCGCGGCGCCCACTCAGGATCACCGGCGCCAAGGTATTGGCCTGGGGCAGTTCGACCTGCACCCGCTCGACCGGCAGAGCCAGGGGCAAGCTCCAGCTGTACTCGCCGCTGCTCAGGCGCCGAGCCTGCAGCGGTGCCGACCAGACCAGCGCTGCCGGCAGTTCGGTACGCGTGGCGCTGACCAGGCTGGCGCTGGCGAGCATCGGCGCCTGCTGCGGGCTTTGCCAGAGCAGGCGCAGGTAGCGCGCCGACTGCCCGGGCAGCTCGATCTCGCGCTGCTCGATGCGCTCGTCGGCGAAGGCCAGACGGGCGATCTGCCCCTCGCCCCAGGATTGCCAGTGCTGCAGGTCGTCGCTGGCCTCGATGGAGAAACGCTGGAAGCCCTCCTGCTCGGCGCTCCAATCCAGAACCAGCTGTTCCAGCGGCGCGTCGAGCGTACCGGCCTCCAGCAGCCAGCCGCGTAACAGCTCGCCCGTGGCGGCCTGCGCCCCCTCGGGCAGCACTTCGATCACTGTCCCGTTGGTGCTGCGCTCGATCCGGATACCCGACAGGTCCGGCGCGGCATCCGCCGAGCCATAGAGGGGAAAACGCTTCGCCTGGGTCGTGCGCCGGGTTTCGCGTTGCTGGGCACCGCCCAGGGTCAGGGCATAGGCCTGGGCCTGGCCCTCGGCGTTGAACACCCGCAAGTCTCGCAGGTCGGCGTACTGGGCGGCTAAATGCAGGGCCATCGGCAGCTCCAGGCGGTACCAGGGCCCCTCGCCGCTGAGCGTCAACGGAACCGCGGTGGCGAACTCATCCCGTGAGGCCTCGGCAAAGCTCATGGCGGCGACCAGCGCGCCCGTTGCCCCGACCAGCAGCCGCGCCGAGCGGCAGCCGAACAACCGAAAAACACTCATGACTGCACCTGCTCCGCTTCTGCTTGGCGGGGCGGCAGCGGCGCGAAATACCCGACAACCAACAGCAGCACCCCCACCCCGATAAAGGACACGATACGTTCCAGGCCACCGCGATTGCCCAGCTCGACGAAAAACAACTTGGCCACCACCAC
>DATDTH010000774.1:0-3470 GCA_035290985.1 Pseudomonas sp.
TCGGCAGGTCGACCGCGCTGGGGCTGTCGACGCGCTCGCCCAGTTGCAGGTTTTCCAGCACCAGCTTGTTCTCGGCGCTCAGTTGGCCCTTCTCGATCCGGTAGACCAGGTCGAGATTGAGCCGGCCCTGGCGGATACGGAAACCGGCGAACTTGCCGGAGTAGGGCGTCAGGGTGGTCAGTTCGACATTCTTGAAGCGGGTGGCGATGTTCAGGCTGTCCAGGGGGTCGAAGGGGTTCAGGCTGCCCTTGATGCTCACCGGTGCATAGCGGTCGACCTTGCCCTCGATGGCCACGCTCGCCGGTTTCGACGAGCGGCTGTCGAGGGTGCCGATGCGGCCGTTGAGCTGCTGGATCGCCGTGGCGAAATCCGGGGTCAGGCTGAAGTCGGCGAAGTTGGCCGAGCCGTCGGCGATGCGGATTTCACCGATGCGAATGCCCAGGGGGGGCGTGCTCGCGGTCTTGGGCGCGGGCTGGCCGGCCGGCTCCGGCGGCTGCGGTATGACCAGGTCGCTGAGGTTGGTCGTCAGGTCTTCGTTGATGATGAAACGGGCATAGGGCTGGGCCAGCTGGACGCTGTCGATCGACAGGCTGTCGTCATGGCGGTAGCTCAGGCCTTCGAGCAGCAGCTTGCGCCATTTCAGCAGGTCGCGTTCCTTGACCGTGTCGAGCACATGCAACTGGTCGACCTCGGCGCGGCCGGTCACGGCAAAGGCCAGGGGCTCGGTGCTTTTTAGCTCCACCGCCAGGTCGCTGGCCAGCAGTCCGCTGCGCAGTTCCAGGCGCACCAGGGGGCTCAGGTAGGCCTGGGCCAGGCGCAGGTCGATGCCCTGGGTGGCGACCTGCAACTCGGCGCTGACCGGGCTCAACTGGACCTGGCCGCTGGCCTCGAGCCGGCCCTGCTTGCCCAGCCCGGTGTCGAGCTTGAGGCGAAAGGGCGACTGGCCCAGGCTGTCGAACGCCTGCAGATCCAGGTTCAACGGGCCCAGGTCGATGGCCACGTCCTGTTCCGGTACCCGGTCGGCCAGGTGGATGCGGTAGTCGCGCAGCTGGGTGTCCTGCAGCAGCACTTGCCAGGGTTTGTCCGCTGCGACGCTGGGGGATTGCTCCGCCGTAGTCACATCCGCGTCGGGCTTGCTGGCGGCTGGGGTCGGGGTCGCGGCGGGCGTGGCGAACAGCTTCTGCCAGTCCAACTGGCCATCGGCTTCACGGGCGGCCCAGGTTTCCAGCTGCTGGCTGCGAATCTTGCCGACCACCACTCGTTGCTTGGCCAGGTCCAGGGAGACCTCGCTGATATCCAGGCGCTCCAGGCGTAGCAGCGGGCGCTCGTCCGTGGCCTTGATGGCCAGCGGGGCGATGCTGAGCGAGGCATTGCTCAGCTGGAGCTGGGTGCTTTCGCTCAGGTCCAGCTGATAGTCGGTGGCCAGGCTCAGCACGCCTTTCTCCAGCACCAGGGGCACGGCATCGCGGACATAGGGCCAGAAGGCTTTCATTTGACCGTCGCTGATCTTCAGCTGGCCGCTGGACCTGATCGGCACCAGGCTCAGGCTGCCGCTCCAGTCGATCCGGCCGCCGTTGGGACCTATGGCCAGCAGGGTCATCTCGGCATTGTCATCGGGCAGGGTGCTGAGGTTCTTCAGCTCCAGGTTGAGGGAGTCGTAGAGGAATTCGATCGGTTCGCTGGGGCGCAGGTCGCGAAAGTGCAGGCCGCCCTCGATCAGCGCGAGGCGCTCGATGCGCAGCGGGAAGGGGGGGCTGGGCTCCGCCGCCGGCTGAGCCGGGTTCGGCGGCAGTTTGAACAGCTTGATCAGGTTCAGGCTGCCGTCCTTGTCGAACAGCAGTTCGGTGCGGGATTTTTCCAGCTCGACCGTCGCCAGGTGCAGTGCGCCACTCCAGAGGCTGTCGAGCTGTAGGTTGGCATACAGGCGTTCGAAGGCCAGTTGCGCCTGATCCGGCTCGCCCAGGTGCAGGCCCCAGAGGCTGAGTTCCAGGCTGAAGGGGTTGAGCTCCAGACGTTCCAGGCGGGCCGGTGCCGTGGTGAAGGCGCTCAGTTGCTGGTTGGCGACGCGCAGGGCAATGCCTGGGAGGATGAGGAAACCGAGCAGGCTATAGAGGGCGAGGGCGAACAACAGGGCGCCAGCGGCGCGTTTCAATCCCTTTGGCATGATCTGGATTCATCTTTCCGACAGAAGGTGTCTTGGAGTATGGCACGCCCATTGGGTTCCCTGGAGCCACCCTCCGCGCGTTTTTTACCTGCTGCTCGGTCGGCGCTACAGCTGCAGGATCAGGGTCTTCAAGGGCGGTTGGCCGTCCAGGGAGGGAAAGTCGGCGGCTGGGGCCAATACCTGGCAATCGCGCACCGGGCGTCCGAGCTTGCTGGCGCAGCGCAGCACCTGGTCTTGCCACTCCGCGAGGGCGACTTTTGCCAGGTTGTTGCAGCAGATCAGCACGCCGTCCTCGGCGGTGGCCAGCAGGGCGGGCTTGAGCAGGCTCTGGTAGTCGCGCAGCAGGTCCACGGTGCCGAAGGCGCTCTTGGCCCAGGCCGGCGGATCGAGGAACACCAGGTCGAAGTCCCGTTGTTCGAGCCGGGGATAGGCCGGCAGCGGCTTGCCGCGACGGCTGGCGACCGGCAGGCCGGCCAGTTGGCGAATGGCCGGGAAGTAATCCGACTGGATGAAGTCCATGGGCGGCAGCGCGGGATTGAGCGCACCGTTCTCGCGGCCGACCGCCAGGTTGCTCTCGGCGAAGTCCAGGTTGCACACCGCGCGTGCGCCCCCGGCCGCGGCGCTGAGGCCGACGCCGCAGGTGTAGGCGAACAGGTTGAGCACGGACTTACCGGCGCTGTGGGCCTTGACCCAGCCCCGGGCGTTGCGCAGGTCGAGAAACAGCAAGGGGTCCTGGCCGGGATGCCGGCCGCGCACCCGGTAGTTCAGGCCCCATTCGTGGCCGATCAGGTCCTCCAGGGCGGCGGCCTCGGCCCGGTAGACCGGGTCCCGTCGGTCGACACGCGAATTACCCTGGGAGCGGTCGTTGTAGACCAGCAGCAAGGGCTGATTCAGCGTGCCGCAGATCAGCTCATGGGCGGCCAGCAACTCATCGAGGCCGAGGCTCTGGTGAAAGCTCTGCACCAATAACTGCGGGCCATAGCGATCCACTGTCAGGCCGCCGACCCCTTCCTGGCTGCCGTGAAACAACCGGTAGCAGTCGCTGTGCTGGGCGTGCAGTTCGGCCAATAGGCCTTCACGGCTGGCGAGGGCGGCGCGCAGCGCCTGATTCAGAGTGGACATGCGCGGCGCCTCGAAATGGGGGCGGCAGTTTACCAAGAAAAACGCCGGCACTTGGCCGGCGTTTTTCTGGGTACAAGAGGCCGTCACGAGCGAAGGTCAGGCAAGGCAGAAATGGCTGAGGAAGCGGAGTTTACGAATTGTAAATGAGCATTCCGAGCCTGTTTTTAACGCCCCCTTCTTTTCA
>DATDTH010000775.1:0-3521 GCA_035290985.1 Pseudomonas sp.
AAATAGGCCTCGTGTACCTGGGGCGAAGTGGCCAGGGTCTGGGCGACGAAATCCTGATAGGGCAGCGGCGCGGGCAGGTGGTCGCCCTGGCCGTGCAGGATCGCCTGGATTTCCTCGAGTATGAGCTCGAGCGTGACGTGATCGCTGACCATATGGTGGTCTAGCAGGGCCAGCAGCCAGCGCTCCGAGTGTGGATCGCGGTCGCTATAGGCGCGCAGCAGCGGCGCCTGGCTCAGGTCGAGGCGCAGCTGGCGCGGATCGCTCAGCCGTTGCAGCTGGACGAGGGCGTCTTCCCCGGCGTCGAGCGTGACTTCATGCAGCGGCAGGCGGACCTGGCGCTGCACCACCTGCACGGCCTGGGGCAGGCCGGCCCAGTGCACGGCGGTGCGCAGGATGTCGTGGCGGTCGATCACGCTCTGCAGCGCCGCGACAAAGGCATCGAGACGGGCACGGTCATCGAACTCGATCAGCGAACGCACCAGGTAGGCATCGCCTTCATGCTTGAGCAGGTGATGAAACAGGATGCCCTGCTGCAGGGGCGCGAGGGGGTAGATGTCCTGGATATTGGCCGCGCCGCCGGGTACCGCGGCGACTATGCGGTCGATCTCGGCCTGGCTCAGCTCGACCAGGGGCAGCAGGTCGGGGCTGAGGGCCTGGCAGCCGGGTGCGATGAGATTGGCCGGTGCCTGGAACAGCTCGCGGGTTTCGCGGCCCAGCGCCAGGGCCATTTCGCGCAGGCTGGGCGCGGTGAAGACGGCACGCACGTCGGCGTTCAGCCCGTGCTGGCGCAGCCGTTCGATCAGGCTCACGGCCAGCAGGGAATGGCCGCCGAGTTCGAAGAAGCGGTCGTGACGCCCCACCTGTTCGAGCCCGAGCAAGTCCTGCCAGATGCCGGCGAGGGTCAGCTCGACCTCGCCCTGCGGCGCCTCGTAGGCACGGCTGGCGAAGGCGTCCAGGCTGGGTGCGGGCAGTGCCCGGCGGTCCAGCTTGCCGTTGGGGGTCAGCGGCAAGGCGTCGAGCTGAACGAAGGCGCTGGGTACCATGTACTCGGGCAAGCGCTTGAGCAGCTCGGCGCGCAGTTGCTCGGCCGGTGCCGGTTCGCCGCACAGGTAGGCGACCAGGCGTTTGCCGCTGGCCTCGTCGTCTTCGCGGGCGATCACCACCACCTCGCGTACCCCGGGGCAGGCGGCGAGCAGCGCTTCGATTTCACCCAGTTCGATGCGGAAGCCGCGAATCTTCACCTGGTCGTCGTTGCGGCCCAGGTACTCCAGGTTGCCATCCGGCAACCAGCGGCCCAGGTCGCCGGTCTTGTACAGGCGGGCCCGGGGCTCGTCACTGAAGGGGTCGGTGATAAAACGCTCGGCGTTCAGTTCGGGGCGGTTCAGGTAGCCGCGGGCCACGCCCATCCCACCGATGTGGATTTCACCGGCCACGCCCAGGGGCACCAGCTGCCCGTGGCTGTCCAGCACATGCAGCTGCATGTTCCTGACCGGTTTGCCGATCGAACGGAAATCGGTCTTGCCGGGCTCCAGCTGGCGGATCGAGGCGTTCACCGTGGCCTCGGTCGGGCCATAGGCGTTGAACAGCACCGGACGATGGCCGGTGCGGGCGAACCATTGGGCAACCGCCTGCTTACCGACGGCCTCGCCGCCTATCATGATTTGTCGCAGTACAGGTGGAATCTCGGCCTGGGCATCCCGGCTCAACTGCTGCCAGAACACCGTGGGCAGGTTGGCGACCGTGATCTCATGCTGTTCGCAGAGTGCGCAGAACGCCGTTGTGTCCAGCCAGGCATCGCTGCGCAGCACCAGGGCGGCACCGGACAGCAGGGCGCCGAAGATTTCTTCGACGGCCATATCGAAGGTGATGGCGGCGAACTGCAGGATCCGGTCCTGGGCGTTCAGTCCGTAGCGCTCCTGCAAAGCGCCGATCTGGTTGCACACCGAGCGGTGTTCGATCATCACCCCCTTGGGCAGACCGGTGGAGCCGGACGTGTAGAGCACATAGGCGAGGTGCCTGGAGGTCAAACCCAGCGCGATGGGGTCGGGATTCTCGTCCTGTGCCCGGTCGTGGGGTGTATCGGCCTCGTTGAGCGTCCCGTCCAGCAGCAGGACGGGGACCGACAGGCCTGGCAGCAGGTCCGGCAGGCTGCCCTGGCTGAGCAGCAGGCGCGGCGCGCTATCGGCCAGCATATGCAGCAGCCGTTCGCGCGGGTAGTCGGGGTCGAGCGGCACATAGGCGCCGCCGGCCTTGAGGATCGCGAGTATGCCGATCAGCATTTCCGGGCTGCGGTTCACCAGCAGGGCGACGGGATCGTCCGGGCGCACACCGGCGGCCAGCAAACGATGGGCGATGCGGTTCGCGCGGCGGTTGAGCTGCGCGTAACTGAGGCTCAGGCCTTCGGCCAGCACCGCACTGGCGTTCGGCCGGGTGCGGGCATGCTGTTCGAAGCCCTGGTGCAGCAACAGGTCGGGAACCTCGGCCTGGGTCCGGTTGAAGTCCACCAGCAACTGGCGGCGTTGCCCGCTGTCGAGCAGGGGCAGCGCGCTGACCGGCTGCTCGGCATCGGCCAGCATGGCTTCGAGCAGGCGCAGAAAGTGCCGGCCCCAGTGGGCGATGGTGCTCTCGTCGAACAGGTCGGTGGCGTATTCGAAGTGCCCGGCTATCACCTCGCCGTCGTCGTTGAGCGCCAGGCTGAGGTCGAACTGGGTGGTGCGCGTGGCCCGTTCCAGCGGGCTCAGGCGCAGCCCCGGCAAGGCCAGGGCGCGGTCGCGCGGGGTGTTGCCGAGCACCAGCATGGCCTGGAACAGCGGGCTGTGGCCCAGGCTGCGTTCGGGCTGCAAGGCTTCGACGACCTGCTCGAAGGGCAGGTCCTGATGGCCGTAGGCGTCCAGGGTGATGGCCTTGATGCGGGCCAGCAACTGGCCGACGCTGGGCTGGTCGCCCAGGTCGACGCGCAGGGCCAGGGTGTTGACGAAGAAGCCGATCAGGGCTTCGGTCTCGCTGCGCGGGCGGTTGGCGACCGGGGTGCCGATCACCACCTGGGGCTGGTTGCTCAGGCGCGCGAGCAGCACGGACCAGGCGCCGAGCAGGGTCATAAAGGGGGTCAGGCCGCGGCTCTGGCTGAACTGGCGCAAGGCCTTGCTCAGCTTGGGCGTCAGGCGCAGCGGCAGGCTGGCGCCGACATAGCTTTGCACCTGGGGCCGTGGCCGGTCGCTGGGCAACTCGAGCAGGGCCGGTGCGTCCTTGAGCGCCTCGCGCCAGAAACGGGTCTGGGCCTGCAGGGCCTCGCCTTGCAGCCACTGTTGTTGCCAGGCGGCGTAGTCGGCGTACTGCAGGGCCAGTGGCGGCAGCGGGTCCTCCTGGCCCTGGCTGAAGGCGGCATAGAGGGCGTTGAACTCGCCGATCAGCACGGCGACGGACCAGCCGTCGGAGACGATATGGTGCTGGGTCACCAGCAGTATGTGTTCGTCGGCGTCCAGGCGCAGCAGGCGGCCGCGGATCAGCGGACCGCGGCTCAG
>DATDTH010000776.1:0-6272 GCA_035290985.1 Pseudomonas sp.
AGATCCCGGGCGTAGCCCCGGAATTGATAATCCGGCGGCACCGCCGAATAGATCGGGTAGTAATCGACGTCTTCGACGCCCACCCGGTACTCCAGTTGCGCGGCGAGCGGAGCGATCGGGAGCAGGATCAGCATCGACAGCAGCCAGCCACGGCACAAGGACACTGGGCGGGAAAGGATGAACGGGAAAGGCATGCTGAAGGCTCGACGGCAGCGACCGCCCAAGTGTAGCCCGCGCCGCCTCAACCCGTGTCGACCCACCGTCTACCGAGTGAAAGGCCACGGAAGAGACGAATCGCCGTAGCCGAAAAAAAGAAAACCCCGCCGAGGCGGGGCTTTGCAGACTGGGTCCTGACATCCGTGATCGATCCGTCATCCTGACGGAAATCCAGCGTATCCCTGTTGGTTACTTCGCGCTTCCTGCGCTACGTCCATGGTCGAGCAGATTAATGCGCCACTGCCGCTGGCGGAAGCAGCCATCGCCTGCAGGCCACGTAAGCCGTAGCCTACAAAGCACCACCCCACCTTGAGGTCGGCTTTATTTTGTGACATGGCTCTTGTTACACTGAAAATTGTCCTACAAAAATAACAGCCTCAGGACAGGGCGGTCATAGGGTCCTTACCATGCGTGCAGTTGCGATCGCCCTCACCTGCTTGACGGCTTGTGCCGCCCCCTTCGCCCTAGCCGGCGGACAGAATCAACTCGCCACGTCCAAGCTCGCCGTCGAGCATTTCTGGAAGGAGGTCTATGGCGCCGGTGGCACCTCGCTTTACTGCGGCAGCGCCTTCACTGGCGAAAGCGAGTTGTTGACCGCGAGCCTGCTGTACAGCACCAAGCAGATCAAGAGTGCGCTGCGCTGCAACACGGAGCGCCAGTGCCGCCTGATGACTCCGCAATATTCCTTTATGCTGGCCGACCTGCACAACCGGTATCCGGCCTTGACCCGCATCGAACTGGCGCGGCGCAATGCCCAGTTCGGCGAGCTGGACGACAGCGTGACAAGCAAATTCGCCGATATCGGCTGCGACCTGAAAGCCACTTTCCAGTGGGTCGAACCCCGCGACCAGGCCAAGGGTAATGTTGCCCGTGCCCTCTTCTATATGCATGTCGAATACGACTTGCCGCTCCATGGCCAGGTGCAACTGTTCAAGGCCTGGCACCAGCTCGACCCCGTGGATATCGAAGAACGCCAGCGCAATGACCGCATCGCGCTCATCCAGGGCACCCGCAACCGTTTTATCGACGATCCGGCGCTGGTCGAGCAACTGATCGAGGACTGAACGCATGAAAAAGCCCCGCATTCGCGGGGCTTTTTCCGTGCCATGAACCGCCTTAGAACTGTGCGGCATCCAGCAGGTAGAGCGACTCGCTGCCGGCCTTGATCGACGAGGTCAAGGAGTGGATGCGCGGCAGGACGCGGGCGAAGTAGAAGCGCGCGGTCCCCAGCTTGCTGGCATAGAACTCATCCTGGGTTTCCTTGCCCAGGGCCGCCTGGGCCATCAACGCCCACATGTAAGCGTAGGCGGTGTAGCCGAACACGTGCAGGTACTCGACCGACGCGGCACCGATCTCGTTGGGGTTGCCCTTGGCCCGCTCGATGACCCAGGACGTCAGGTCGTCGAGGTTCTGCACCGAGGCCTTCAACGGCTCGATGAACTCGGCCAGGGAAGCATCGGTCGACGCGGCGAAACTTTTGATCTCATCGGAGAACAACTTGTAGAAATTGCCGCCACTGCCGACCACTTTACGCCCGATCAGGTCCAGGGCCTGGATGCCGTTGGTGCCTTCGTAGATCTGGGTGATGCGGCAGTCGCGCACCAGCTGCTCCTGGCCCCATTCGCGGATGTAGCCGTGGCCGCCGAACACCTGCTGACCCAGCACGCAGGTCTCCAGACCCATGTCGGTGAGGAAAGCCTTGGCCACCGGCGTCAGCAGTGCGACCTTCTCGTCCGCCATCAGGCGTTCGACCGAGTCGTCGCTGAACTTGGCGCAATCGAGTTGCAGCGCCACGTAGCTGGAGAAGGCACGCCCACCCTCGTTCAGCGCCTTCATGGTCAGCAGCATGCGGCGCACATCCGGATGCACGATGATCGGATCGGCGGCCTTGTCCTTGGCCTGGGGACCGGTCGGCGAACGGCTCTGCAGGCGGTCGCGGGCGTACTCCACGGCGCTCTGGTAGGAACGCTCGCCGGTGGCCAGCCCCTGGATGCCCACACCCAGTCGCTCGTAGTTCATCATGGTGAACATGGCCGCCAGGCCCTTGTTCGGCTCGCCGACCAGATACCCCACCGCCGCATCGAAGTTCATCACGCAGGTGGCCGAGGCCTTGATGCCCATCTTGTGTTCGATCGAACCGCAGGTCGCGGCATTGCGCGCACCCAGGCTACCATCGGCGTTGACCATGAACTTGGGCACCAGGAACAGCGAGATGCCCTTGGGACCGGCCGGTGCGTCCGGCAGCTTGGCCAGCACCAGGTGGATGATGTTCTCGGTCAGGTCGTGCTCGCCGCCGGTGATGAAAATCTTGGTGCCGCTGACCTGGTAGGAACCGTCGGCCTGGGGGTCGGCCTTGGTGCGGATGATGCCCAGGTCGGTGCCGGCATGGGGTTCGGTCAGGCACATGGAACCGGCCCATTGACCGGAGTACATGTTCGGCAGGTATTTTTCCTTCAATTCGGCGCTGGCATGGGCATTGAGCGACAGGCAGGCACCGGCGGTCAGCATCGGGTACAGGCCGAAGGACAGGTTGGCCGAATTGACCATCTCTTCCACCTGGGCGGAGATGACCTTGGGCATGCCCATGCCGCCATAGACCGGGTCGCCGCCCACACCCACCCAGCCGCCTTCGGCATAGGTCCGGTAGGCCTCGGGGAAGCCAGCGGGGGTGCTGACCGCGCCGTTGCTCCACTGGCAGCCTTCTTCATCGCCGCTGCGATTAAGCGGTGCGACGCTCTTGGCCATCAGCTTTCCAGCTTCTTCGAGTATGGCCTCGGCGGTTTCCCCATCGACCACTTCGGCCAGGGCCGGCATCTCGGCCCAGCGATTGGCCGCGTCGAACACTTCAGTCAGGACGAAGCGCATATCGCGCAGGGGCGCTTTGTAATCAGCCATGGCAAACCTCGTGAGAAAGTCTAAAAGCGGCCCACAGGCCAAGCCTCGATTGTACCCGAACAACACTTACGACACATAGGGTCACTGCATGACCATATAATACATATCAGTCACAAACCATGCCGCACGGAAAAAGGCCCGCGCGGGGCGGGCCTTGATTGCTCTGACTTTTCTCGCTCAGAGGGCGAAGCATTCGGCCGGCAACTGCATCAGACAGGCACTGCCGGCTTGCACCGCGGCCAGATGAGCGGCGGTGCGCGGCAGCAGGCGCTTGAAGTAGAACTCGCAGGTGGCCAGCTTGGTCTGGTAGTAGGCGGCCTCGCCACTGCCGCTGGCGAGTTTTTCCTGGGCCACCAGCGCCATGCGCAGCCAGCAATAACCGAGCACGATGTAGCCGGAATACATCAGGTAATCCAGGGCCGCGGCGCCCACCTCGTCCGGGTTCTGCATGGCGGCCAGGCCGACCTGCTGGGTCATCTCGCCCCACTGGACATTGAGCCCGGCCAACTGGGCGACCATGGCCTTGAGCTGGGGATGCTCGGCCTGGGCCTGGCAGAGCAGGTGCACGCGTTTGGTAAATCCGCGCAACAGCTTGCCCTGGCTGCCGAGCACCTTGCGGCCCAGCAAGTCGAGGGCCTGGATGCCGTTGGTGCCCTCGTAGATGGGCGCGATGCGACAATCGCGAACCAGCTGCTCCATGCCCCATTCGCGGATGAACCCGTGCCCGCCGTAAACCTGCATGCCGTGGTTGGTCACTTCCAGGCCGGTCTCGGTCATGAAGGCTTTGCAGATCGGCGTGAGGAAAGCCAGCAGGTTTTCCGCCTCCTCCCGCTGCTCGGGCTCTTGGGCCAGGTGCGCGGTGTCCAGCAGTTGCGCGGTGAAATAGGCCAGGGCGCGATTGCCTTCGTTGAAAGCCTTCATGGTCAGCAGCATGCGCCGCACATCGGGATGCACGATGATCGGGTCGGCGACCTTGTCCGGCGCCTTGGGCCCGGTCAGGGCACGCATCTGCAGACGGTCGTTGGCGTACTGGACCGCACCCTGGTAGCTGGTCTCGCCCAGGCAGAGGCCCTGCATGCCGGTGCCCAGGCGCGCATGGTTCATCATGGTGAACATGCAGTTCAGGCCCTTGTTGGCCTCACCGATCAGAAAACCCGTGGCGCCATCGAAGTTCATCACGCAGGTGGCCGAAGCCTTGATGCCCATCTTGTGCTCGATCGAACCACAGGCCACCGCGTTGCGTTCGCCAGCCTCGCCGCTGGCATCGGGAAGGAACTTGGGTACGATGAACAGCGAGATGCCCTTGGTGCCCGCCGGCGCGTCCGGCAGCTTGGCCAGCACCAGGTGGACGATGTTCTCGCTCATGTCGTGCTCACCGGCCGAGATGAAGATCTTGGTCCCGGAAATTCCGTAACTGCCATCGGCCTGGGGCACCGCGCGAGTCTTGATGATGCCCAGGTCGGTGCCGCAGTGCGGCTCGGTCAGGCACATGGTGCCGGTCCAGCGACCTTCGGTCATGCGGGTCAGGTAGGCCTGCTTCTGCGCCTCGCTGCCATGGGCATGGATCGCCGACATGGCGCCATGGGTCAGCCCCGGGTACATGCCCCAGGAGGTGTTGCTGGAGCCGACCATCTCGCTGATCACCAGCCCCAGGGAGTGCGGCAGTCCCTGGCCGCCATAGGCCGGGTCGGCCGCCAGGCCGTTCCAGCCACCCTCGGCATACTGGGCGAAGGCTTCCTTGAAGCCCTTGGGCGTGGTCACCACCCCCTCGTCGAACTGACAGCCCTCCTCGTCCCCCGAACGGTTCAGCGGCGCCAGCACCTGCTCGCAGAACTTGGCGCCTTCCTCGAGGATGGCGGCGACCATGTCCGGGGTCGCGTCGCTGGCGCCCAGGGCGGCATAGCTGCCATGGAAATCGAAGACGTCGTCGATCAGAAAGCGCATGTCGCGCAGGGGGGCCTTGTACAGGGGCATGGCGATTCTCCGTGAGGACGAGCGCCACTGGGCGCCGATAGATACGCGACCCTACTGCGCCCGCACGCCCCGAACAACGACGCTGCGTTAGCTGAATGCAGGCCCATAACGCCAGACCCGCCTCCCCTAGCGCCGGGCGACCAGCCTATCCCGCGCGGGCTTGGCAGGACGCGCCGGGGCAATGGGCGCCTCGGCAGCGACGTCTTTTTCGAGCCGCGGCACGGCAGCGGCCGGCGCGGCAGCCGGCATGGGCACCGCGCCGCGGCGGTTCTGACCATGCACCGCCACCCGGTTGCGGCCGGCGCTTTTCGCGCTGTACAGGGCCTGGTCCGCGGCCTTGATCACCTCGTCGGCACTGCGCTGCTCCGGCAGACGCTCGGCCACCCCAAGACTGACGGTCACCGACACACTGGCCGCGCCCGCGGCGCCGCGTCTCTGCCGCCCCTGCTGGTCGCTGGCCGGGCGGCGGCCCTGGTCGCGCAGTTGCAACTGGTAACGCTCCACCGCCTCGCGGACTTTCTCCAGGTGTGGCAGGCATTGCTCCAGGGTCTTGCCGGGGAAGACCAGGGTGAATTCCTCGCCCCCGTAGCGGTAGGCCTTGCCTCCGCCACCGATCAGGCGCAACTGCTGGGCGACCACTCGCAACACCTGGTCGCCCACCCCATGGCCGTGGCTGTCATTGAATTTCTTGAAATGATCGACATCGGCCATGGCGATCACATAGGTGCGCCCCAGGCGCTGCAGCCGCTCGTTGAGCGCGCGGCGCCCCGGCAGGCCGGTCAGCTCGTCACGAAAGGCCATCTGGTAGGCCTCATGGGCCACCGCCACCACCAGGATCAGCATCACCAGGCTGCCCATGACTGTCAGCGCATAGGGCAGGCTGAACACCCGGGGCAACAGCCAGAACAACCCGAGCAGACCGACCAGTTGCGCGCCATGCAAGGGCCGCGGCCGGCGCAGGTACTGCAGCAGCAATAGGCCGAAGGCCAGCAGGAACAATGGGTACGCCAGCTGGATCAGGCTCATGCCCGGCACATACAACAGTGGCCAGCGGATCTCCACCAGCCAGGCCAGCAGGCCCTCGGGATAACGCCGGGCCAGCGCCAGAGCAACCGCCGACACCACCAGCAGCACCGCGCCGCGGGCGATCAGGTCCTGCACCAGGTGACTGCGCTCCTGCCAGGCGG
>DATDTH010000777.1:0-4313 GCA_035290985.1 Pseudomonas sp.
GGCCCGCCCCGACCTGGCCAATGGCAGCCTGCTCCAGCTCATTCCCCAGTGGACACCCCAGGCCGGCGTGGTGCATGCCGTATTCCCGTCACGCCGGGGCTTGTTGCCCTCAGTCAGGACCCTGCTCGACTTCCTGGCCGCCGAGTTCCTGGAAAGCGACATGGCATAAGCATGGGCCCCATCAGTCGAGCCGGAAATTCTTGAACTGCCAGGGGTCGTCGCGATCCAGGTCCTCGCGGACCAGGCGCTCGCGATCCACCAGGGGCGTCCAGTCGGCATAGACACCCAGCACCTCGCCCAGGTAGGGGCGGCAGAGGTCGAGTAGCGGCCCATGGGGCAATTCGTCCGGTTCGACCAGGCCGCGCCCGGGGTTGGCCATCGCCCAACACACCCCGGCCAGCACCGCCGCAGAGACCTGCAGGCTGGTGGCATTGTTGTGCGGGCAGAGCGCCCGGGCCTGCTCGATCGCCAACCGCGAGCCGTACCAGTAGCTGCGGCGCCCATGCCCCATCAGCAGCACGCCCAGCTCATCTATGCCGCCGATCAGGTCGTCCCCCAGCAGACGCTGCCGGGATTGCGGCCGCCAATTGCGCGCGGCCAGCTCATGGAGCGAGAGCAGCCCATCATCGCAGGGCCTATAGGCATAATGCACGGTGGGCCGGTACTGCGGGTGCGCGCCCCGCCCCAGGGTGAGGTAGTCGGCAATGGAGATCGCCTCGCTGTGGCTCACCAGATAACCCAGGGTGGGGCCGGCCAGTGGCGTCCAGGTCCGCACCCGGGTGGCCGCGCCGGGACGTTGCAGGTAGATCGCCGCCTGGCAGCCGAAGGCATGCCGCTGACCATCCGCCGGCAGCCGCTTCTCATGGCTGCCCCAGCCCAGTTCGGCAGGCTGGCATGCCTCGCCGATAAAGCCCTCGACCGACCAGGTGTTGACGAACTCGTCGTCCAGCTTGTGCCGCGCGCCGTACTGGGAGTCGCGCTCGGCAATATGAATGCAGCGGATGCCCAGCCTCTGGGCGAGCAGTGCCCAGCCGCGGCGATCCCTGGGCTCGGCCACGGACTCGCCACTGTCCGCGGCGAGGTTCAGCAGCGCCTGCTTGACGAAGTGCGAAACCAGGCCGGGGTTGGCGCCATGGGTCAGCACGGCGGTGGCCCCCCATCGGTCGGCACGCCGCAGCCCGAGTACGGCTTCGCGCAGGGCATAGTTCGAGCGCTGCGACAACGAGCGCTCCGGGTCCGTGTAGCCGCCGGCCCAGGGTTCGCTGCAGGTGTCGAGGTAAAGCACCGCCCGCTCCTGACACCAGCGGATCAAGGCCAGGCTGGACACACCCACCGAGAGGTTGAGCAGAAAATCCCCTGCATCGAGCAAAGGCTGCAGCACGGACTGATAGTTCGCCTCCGTCAGGCGGATGACCTCGAGGCGCACGCCGTAATGCTCGGCGATGGCCTGGCCCGCCCTGTCGGGGCAGAGGATCCGCACCTGTCCGGGTGCCAGCTCGATATGCCGCAGCAGTAAAGGCAGCACCCCCTGGCCGATGCAGCCGAAGCCGAGCATGACCAGGCGACCCGCGAAGGCATGAGCCCTGTGCCGTTTGTCCATAAGCCTCAAGGCCTCGCGTTTTCCAGGCGCCCAAGCGGGCCGACAGGAGTAGAGACCATCGGGCGGGAAGAACGCTCAGGTTGAAACCCGTTGACCGGTCCATCGCTGTATTGCACAGCCTGGGTAAAACTCCCCGGGGTGAGCGAGGTCAATAACCGCGGGCCGTTTGCTGGGTAAGCTCGGCCACTGCAGTTCCCCCCATCTGGAGCACCCCCATGAACAAAGCCGAACTGATCGACGCGATTGCCACTGCCGCCGACCTGCCCAAGACCACCGCGAGCCTGGTGCTGCAAGCCCTGACCGAAAGCATCAGCGAAGCCCTGCGCAAGGGCGACAGCGTGGCGTTGGTGGGGTTTGGCACCTTCGCCGTCAAAGCCCGCGCCGCCCGCACCGGCCGCAACCCGCAGACCGGCGCCCCGCTGCAGATCGCCGCGGCCAAGCTGCCGAACTTCAAGCCGGGCAAGGCCCTGAAGGATGCAGTGCTCTGATCCACGAACGCGTGTTCAGACAGTTTTTGGCACCACTGCGCGGTGGCTGGCACTTTCCCTCCACCGCACGCTGCTGATCTGGTATTGGTTATCTGCCTTTGTAGGAAGAGCGGGGGCGCCTAGCCTTGCTCGCGAAGCCTGCCCCATTACCTATATTTCACGGCACTTCGTCGTCGCCTCCTCACAGCCCATCGGCTGTACCCAAGCAACTCGTCGGCTGGACTTGCCGCACGCAGCCGTGCGGGACATGACGGGCCGCGCGCCCGCGAAACAGAGGCACAACCGCCGACGCCGCCGGGAGAATCCGGGTAATATTGGGCGATTGTCTATTCCCCCTTCGATACCCGTCTCTAAGTGCCTGAATGAACGACCTTTCTAGCCACACCCCGATGATGCAGCAGTACTGGAGGCTGAAGAACCAGCACCCGGACCAGTTGATGTTCTACCGCATGGGCGATTTCTACGAGATCTTCTACGAAGACGCGAAGAAGGCCGCCAAGCTGCTGGACATCACCCTGACCGCCCGTGGCCAGTCGGCCGGCACGGCGATCCCGATGTGCGGTATTCCCTACCATGCCGCCGAAGGCTACCTGGCCAAATTGGTCAAGCTCGGCGAATCGGTGGTGATCTGCGAGCAGATCGGCGACCCGGCCACCAGCAAGGGCCCGGTCGAGCGCCAGGTGGTACGCATCATCACCCCCGGCACCGTGAGTGACGAGGCGCTACTGGACGAGCGCCGCGACAACCTGCTGGCCGCCGTGCTCGGCGATGAGCGGCTGTTCGGCCTCGCGGTGCTGGACATCACCAGCGGTCGCTTCAGCGTGCTGGAGATCAAGGGTTGGGAAAACCTGCTGGCCGAACTGGAACGCCTGAACCCGGTGGAGCTGCTGTTCCCGGACGACTGGCCCCAGGGCCTGCCGACGGAAAAACGCCGCGGCGCGCACCGCCGCGCGCCCTGGGACTTCGAGCGGGACTCGGCGTTCAAGAGCCTCTGCCAACAGTTCGCCACCCAGGACCTGAAGGGCTTCGGCTGCGAGAACCTGACCCTGGCCGTCGGCGCCGCCGGCTGCCTGCTGGCCTACGCCAAGGAAACCCAGCGCACCGCCCTGCCGCACCTGCGCAGCCTGCGCCACGAGCGCCTGGACGACACGGTGATTCTCGACGCCGCCAGCCGGCGCAACCTGGAACTGGACACCAACCTGGCGGGCGGGCGGGAGAACACCCTGCAGTCGGTCATCGACCGCTGCCAGACGGCCATGGCCAGCCGCCTGCTGACCCGCTGGCTGAACCGCCCCCTGCGCGACCGCGCCGTACTGGAGCAACGCCAGGCTTCCATCAGCTGCCTGCTGGAACGCTACCGCTTCGAAAGCCTGCAGCCACAGCTGAAGGAAATCGGCGACCTGGAGCGTATTCTCGCCCGCATCGGCCTGCGCAATGCCCGGCCGCGCGACCTGGCCCGCCTGCGCGATGCCCTGGCCGCCCTGCCCGCGCTGCAAGTCGCCATGGCCGAGCTGGAAGCGCCACACCTGCAGGGGCTGGCGCAGAGCATCAGCACCTACCCGGCCCTGGCCGAGTTGCTGGCCAACGCCATCATCGACAACCCGCCGGCGGTGATCCGCGACGGCGGCGTGCTCAAGACCGGCTATGACGCCGAGCTGGACGACCTGCAGTCCCTGAGCGAGAACGCCGGGCAGTTCCTGATCGACCTGGAAGCCCGGGAAAAGGCCCGCACCGGCCTGGCCAACCTGAAGGTCGGCTACAACCGCATCCACGGCTACTTCATCGAACTGCCGAGCAAGCAGGCCGAATCCGCCCCGGCCGACTATATCCGGCGCCAGACCCTCAAGGGCGCCGAGCGCTTCATCACCCCTGAGCTCAAGGCTTTCGAGGACAAGGCGCTGTCGGCCAAGAGCCGCGCCCTGGCCCGGGAGAAGATGCTCTACGAGGCCCTGCTCGAGTCCCTGATCGGCGAGCTGGGACCGCTGCAGGACAGCGCCAGCGCCCTGGCCGAACTGGACGTGCTGGGCAACCTGGCCGAACGTGCCCTGAACCTGGACCTCAACCGCCCGCGCTTCGTCGACGAGCCCTGCCTGCGCATCGAGCAGGGGCGGCATCCGGTGGTCGAGCAGGTGCTGACCAGCCCCTTCGTCGCCAACGACCTGGGACTGGACGACAACACCCGCATGCTCATCATTACCGGGCCGAACATGGGGGGTAAATCCACC
>DATDTH010000778.1:0-4522 GCA_035290985.1 Pseudomonas sp.
GTGCTGCTGCTGGCGCTGGGCAAGGCCTGGCTGATCACCGACGGCTTCATGGAACTGCGCCATGCCCCGCTGCGCTGGCGCCTGCTGCTGCTGAGCTGGCCGCTGAGCATGGCGGCCGGCGTGGCCCTGGCCCTGGGCTGAACATAGGGCGCACCCCATCCCGAACGGAACGCAGTCCCGTAGGGTGCGCCGGGCGTCGCTACGCTCAGTGCACCGGCTGTTCCGCGCCGAAGCACCGGCGTAATGCCAACCTCCCGACGAATAAGAACCTATACCGCGAGTTGTAGCCCGGATAAGCGCAGTGCAATCCGGGACGCCGCGACCCCGGATTGCGCCAAGGCTTATCCGGGCTACGTTGCCGAAGCTTTTCGTAGGGCGGGTGAAACCCGCGATTCCAGGGCCCCCAGCATCCCGAACAAATCCCCCGCTAAACCCGAGCAAAACGTTCGGGCTTTCTTGATCGCCATCAAGCGGATTTGCTTAGGGGGCTACATACAATGGACTCGCCAAGCCATGAGGAGGCGATCATGTCCGAGACCTTCACCAAGAGCATGGCCAGGAATATTTACTTTGGGGGGAGTGTGTTCTTCTTCCTGGTATTTCTGGCCTTGACCTATCACACAGAGCAGACCTTTCCGGAGCGTAGTAACGCCTCGGAGCTAACCGAGTCGGTTATTCGCGGCAAGGCGGTCTGGGAAAACAACAACTGCATCGGCTGCCACAGCCTGCTGGGCGAGGGCGCCTACTTCGCGCCCGAACTGGGCAATGTGTTCACCCGGCGTGGCGAGGATGCGGCCTTCAAACCGTTCCTGCATGCCTGGATGAAGGCGCAACCCCTGGGTATTCCAGGCCGTCGGGCAATGCCGCAATTCAATTTGAGCGAGCAGGAAGTGGACGATATGGCGGAGTTCCTCAAATGGACTTCGAAGATCGATACCAACGACTGGCCGCCCAACAAGGAGGGCTGAGAGATGACCATCATGAATCCCCATCTCAAGTTCCAATCGCAAGCCGTCGCCAAACCCTACTTCGTGTTCGCGCTGATGCTGTTCCTTGGGCAGATCCTGTTTGGTCTGATCATGGCTCTGCAGTATGTGGTCGGTGACTTCCTGTTCCCGCTGATTCCCTTCAACGTGGCGCGGATGGTCCACACCAACCTGCTGATCGTCTGGCTGCTGTTCGGCTTTATGGGCGCGGCCTACTACCTGATTCCCGAGGAAGCGGACCGCGAGCTGCACAGCCCCAAGCTGGCGATCTTCCTGTTCTGGGTATTCGCCGCCGCCGGTGTGCTGACCATCCTTGGCTACCTGTTCGTGCCCTATGCGGGCCTGGCCAAGTTGACCGGCAACGAGCTGTTGCCGACCATGGGCCGGGAGTTCCTCGAGCAACCGACCATCACCAAGATGGGCATAGTGGTGGTCGCCCTGGGCTTCCTCTACAACATCGGCATGACCCTGCTCAAAGGGCGCAAGACCACCATCAGCATGGTCATGATGACCGGCCTGATCGGTCTGGCGGTGTTCTTCCTGTTCTCCTTCTACAACCCGGAAAACCTGGCGCGCGACAAGTACTACTGGTGGTTCGTGGTGCACCTGTGGGTGGAAGGCGTGTGGGAACTGATCATGGGGGCGATGCTTGCCTTCGTCCTGATCAAGGTCACAGGTGTCGACCGGGAAGTGGTCGAGAAGTGGCTGTACGTGATCATCGCCATGGCCCTGATCACCGGCATCCTCGGTACCGGTCACCACTTCTTCTGGATAGGTGCGCCCGAGGTCTGGCTGTGGGTTGGCTCGATCTTCTCGGCGATGGAACCGATACCCTTCCTGGCCATGGTGCTGTTCGCCTTCACCATGGTCGGCAAGCGGCGTCGGCAACACCCGAACCGCGCTGCCGCCCTGTGGGCCAAGGGCACTACCGTGACCGCGTTCTTCGGGGCGGGGGTCTGGGGTTTCCTGCACACCCTGGCTCCGGTGAACTTCTACACCCACGGCTCGCAGCTCACCGCGGCCCATGGTCACCTGGCCTTCTATGGGGCCTATGCGATGATCGTGATGACCATGATCAGCTACGCCATGCCACGTTTGCGCGGCTTTGGCGAGGCGCCGGATGATCGGGCGCAGACCATCGAGATCTGGGGCTTCTGGTTGATGACCCTGTCGATGGTGGCGATCACCCTGTTCCTCACCGCCGCCGGCGTGGTGCAGGTCCAGCTGCAACGTTGGCCGACCGATGGCACCGCGCTGTCGTTCATGAATACCGTCGACCAGTTGGCCGTGTTCTTCTGGCTGCGCCTGGTGGCCGGGGTGTTCTTCCTGATCGGCTTGATCTGCTACCTGTACAGCTTCAAGCAGCGTGGCCGGGCCACGGCCCGCGACCAGGCAGCCCTGGCCGTCAAGGCCTGAGCGGTGAGCGTTAGGTAAGTAAGTATCGGCCCGGCTACTACAGCGGGCCGTTTTTGCATTCAGCTCCGGGGCTTTAGCAAGCTGTTGAAAACGTAGGCGAGGCAGGCGAGACAAGGCAAAAATGGCCGAGAAAGCGGAGTTTACTGTTGTAAATGAGCATTTCGAGGCCATTTTTAACGCAGGATCGCCCACGCAGGTAGTTTTCAACGTTTGCTAGGCCCAGGAGCACAGCGAGCAAGGTGAAGCAGATGGCCTTTACCGTCGAGTTGGAAGAGTGGGCCGGCAGCGTCTGGCACGGTTTTATCACCCGCCGCGCCAGCCCGGATTTTCCCGAGGCGCGGGTCGAGCTGGCGAGCATGCAGCGCCCCCTGGCCCTGCTGTTTCGCGCCCTGGGCGGTGCCAGTGGCGTCGAGCTGCAGGCCGCCAGCGCTCGTCCGCTGTTGCTGCGGCGCAGCCTGCTGCAGCAAGTGGCCGGCACCTGCCAGCAACTGCCGGTGGCCTGGTGCGACGCCAACCACCTGCGCCTGCCGTCGAGCCTGGCGGTCTATCCCCAGGTGGCGTTGAACCAGGAACTCTATCGCTGGTTGGCGCTGTTGGCCGCCCAGGCCGGTGACATGCGTCACTGGGCGCGGGACAACCAACGCTGGACCCAGGAACTGCTGGCGCGCTTTCCCGCCCTGGTACCGCGTTACCGGCGCCTGGTCGAGGCCCATCTGCCCCTGCGTCCCGATCCCGCCGGCTTGCCCGCCGCCGAGGCGGCGTTGGAACGGGCGCTGTGCCAGGCCCTGCGCGAACCGGGCAGCGTGTCCGAGCTGCCGCGCAGCGAACGGGCGCCCTGGCCGCTGCCGCTTTGGCTGTACCCGGCGGAGTATCTTGGCGAGCCCCAGACCAGCGAGCTGGGGGAAGAAGGGGAGGAGGGTGGCCTGGCGAAGGCTCCGGGCGGCGAGCAGAAGGACCAGCCCAAACGCGCCAAGCGGGTCGAGGAAAGCACCAGCAAGGGCGGACTCTTGATCTTTCGCCTGGAGAACCTGTTCAGTTGGTCCGAGCATGTCGAGCTGGATCGTTGCACGGACGACAGCGAAGACCTGGACGCCGCCCGGGTCGCCGAAGACCTGGACGAGCTGGCGCTGTCGCGCAAGCGCATGCGCAAGGGCGGCGGACTCAAATTGCACCTGGACCTGCCGCCCGCCGAGGCCGACGACCTGCCGCTGGGCGAGGGCATCAAGCTGCCGGAATGGGACTACCGCAAGCAGTGCCTACAGAAGGATTTCGTCAACCTGCAGCGCTTCGTGCCCCGCGACGCAGAGCCGGCACCGTTGCCGGCGCGCCTGGCCCCGCTGGCGCGGCGCCTGCGCCGGCAGTTCGAACAGCTGCGCAACGACCCGCAATGGCAACGCCAGCAGGCCCAGGGCAGCGAACTGGACCTGCAGGCCTGGCTGGATTTCTATGTCGAAACCCGCCAGGGCCAGGCCGTCGAGCGCGGCCTGTTCATGGAGCGGCGCCGCAACCGCCGGGACCTGGCCTGCCTGCTGCTGGCCGACTTGTCCATGTCCACCGATGCGCACCTGGACGATGAACACCGGGTGATCGAGGTCATCACCGACAGCCTGCTGCTGTTCGGCGAGGCGATGTCGACCCTGGGCGACCCCTTCGCCCTGTACGGCTTTTCCTCCCTGCGCCGGCATCAGGTGCGTTTGCAGGAGCTGAAGCGTTTCGACCAGCCCTATGGCGACGAAACCCGCGGGCGCATCCAGGCACTCAAGCCCGGCTATTACACCCGCATGGGCGCCGCCATCCGCCAGGCCACCGAGTTGCTCGGGGCCTGCAAGCAGCGGCGCAAGCTGCTGCTGCTGGTGACCGATGGCAAGCCCAACGACCTGGACCTCTACGAGGGCCGCTACGGGGTCGAGGACACCCGCCAGGCGGTGCTGGAGGCCCGGCGCGCCGGCCTGTTGCCGTTCTGCATCACCATCGACCAGCAGGCCGGCGACTACCTGCCGCGGATGTTCGGGGCCAACGGCTACACCCTGATCCGCCAGCCACAGCAACTGCCCCTGCGCCTGCCACAGCTCTACCGGCAATTGACCCAGGTGTGATGGCAGGCTTGGATTGACGGCGGG
>DATDTH010000779.1:0-3309 GCA_035290985.1 Pseudomonas sp.
GCCACAAGCCGAAGCGGGTTTTTTTATGGGCGGGGATTGGCTCCTCCGCCCCATGGGGGTGTCGCGAATTGAGCGCTTTTGTAGGGTGCGCCGCGCGCACCGTCCCAGGCCATGGCTGGCGCGCGGTGATGTCCGGAGACGGATTGGCGGGGTGAGGGCAGCGGACATTGTCCAGGTGCCATCCCTGGCGGAGAAATCACGGGGCTATCGATTTGATCGATTTCAGGATTTTTATCGGTATAAGTCTGGCGCGGGAGGTGGGGTAACAGCTGGGTAGTATCTGCTCGATCTGTTGCCCGATTGCGAGGCCTGGGGAAACGGGAGGGGTGAATGGGGGGCGTTGGCAGTGCCGAAAAAAGCTGCCTGGCCGCCGGGAAGCCCGTGGTTACAGGGGGCTTTAAAGTCAGGCCCGATTATTGCTCTTATACAGGGTTACCCCTTCTTATTTTGAATGCACGCCTGGCGCGCGCTGTCAATCCCTCCTGCTGGTCCCCTCGGGCTCTTTGTAATTAGTTGTCGCATTGAGGAAATATCGGCCGTAGGGCTGCCGTTAGAATGCCGCTCACCCAGCCGAAGCCCGTGGGGCCCGCCAGTGTGCTGCAAAGACGGCGACTCTTCCTACACTTCGAGGACGGCCTGTAGAGGACGGCCTGTACAGGACTGCCTGGGCGCCTTTCCAAACTATTGCCAACCGCTGCCATTCCTTTGAAGGAGTCATACGATGAAGAAGATTGCGCTGCTCGGCGCCCTGGCGCTGTCCCTGCTGTCGCCCCTGGCCCTGGCCGATGCGGCCAAGCCGCTGCGTATCGGCATCGAAGCGGCTTACCCGCCCTTCGCGTTCAAGACCCCCGAGGGCGCCATCACCGGTTTCGACTACGACATCGGCAATGCCCTGTGTGCCGAGATGAAGGTCGAGTGCAAGTGGATCGAGCAGGAATTCGACGGGCTGATTCCCGCGCTGAAAGTGCGCAAGTTCGATGCGGTGCTGTCCTCCATGTCGATCACCCCCGATCGGTTGCGTTCGGTGGATTTCAGCCAGAAGTACTACCACACCCCCGCCAAGCTGGCGATGAAGGCCGGCACCGAGATCAAGGACCCGCTGGTCGATCTGAAAGGCAAGCGGGTCGGCGTGCAGCGCGCCTCCACCTATGATCGCTACGCCACCGAGATCTACGCGCCGGCGGGTATCGAGGTCGTTCGCTACGGTTCGCAGAACGAGATCTTTCTCGATATGACCTCCGGTCGCCTGGATGCCACCCTGGCCGATGTGGTGAATATCGACGACGGTTTCCTCAAGACCGATGCCGGTAAGGGCTTCGTCTTGGTCGGGCCTGACGTCACCGACGCGAAGTACTTCGGTGAAGGGCAGGGTATCGCGGTGCGCAAGGGCGACAAGGCCCTGGCCGACAAGATCAGCGCGGCCATCCTGGCGATCCGGGCCAACGGCAAATACCAGGAAGTCCAGGACAAGTACTTCCAGTTCAACGTCTACGGCGAGTAATCGCTTTCCCTGAAGAGGCCGCGCACCGGCATCAGGGTGCGCGTCGCTTTTCGTTGTACCGGCGCGGCGGGCGGTTTCCCATGCGCTGCATGAGGACTTGCAATCATGCTGAACGGTTATGGGGCAACCATTCTCGAGGGGGCCTGGCTCACCCTGCTGCTGGCGCTGACTTCAATGACGGTGGCGGTGGCGCTGGGCTTGTTGGGTGCGGCCTTTCGTCTGTCGCCCATCCGCTGGTTGGCCCTACTGGGCGAGACCTACGCCACCGTGATTCGCGGCATTCCCGATCTGGTGCTGATCCTGCTGATCTTCTATGGCGGCCAGGATCTGGTGAACCGGGTCGCGCCGCTGCTGGGGTATGAGGAGCAACTCGACATCAACGCCTTCGTCGCCGGTGTGGGCACCCTGGGTTTTATCTTAGGTGCCTACCTGTCGGAAACCTTTCGTGGGGCTTTTATGGCCATCCCCAAGGGCCAGGGCGAGGCCGGCGCGGCCTATGGCATGAGCGGCCCGCAGGTGTTCTTCCGCGTCCTGGTGCCGCAGATGATTCGCCTGGCCATTCCGGGCTTCACCAATAACTGGCTGGTGCTGACCAAGGCCACCGCGTTGGTGTCGCTGGTGGGACTGCAGGACATGATGTTCAAGGCCAAGAGCGCGGCGGATGCCACCCATCAGCCTTTCACTTTCTTCCTGAGCGTGGCGGCGCTCTACCTGGTGCTGACCAGCGTATCCCTGCTGATCTTGCGTCAGCTGGAAAAACGTTACTCGGTGGGTATCAAGGCGGCGGAACTATGATCTTCGACTTCTCCGTGATCTGGGACAGCCTGCCGCTGTATTTCGGTGGCGTGTTGGTGACCCTCAAGCTGCTGTTGATCGCCCTGGGCTTTGGCCTGCTGCTGGCCGTGCCGCTGGGGCTGATGCGCGTCTCCAAATCGGCGCTGGTCAATTCTCCTGCCTGGCTCTACACCTATGTGATTCGCGGCACGCCGATGCTGGTGCAGCTGTACCTGATCTACTACGGCCTGGCCCAACTCGAGGCGGTCCGCGACAGTGTGCTCTGGCCCTATTTGTCCAGTGCGACCTTCTGCGCCTGCCTGGCCTTTGCCATCAACACCAGCGCTTATAGCGCGGAGATACTCGCCGGCAGCCTGAAGGCTACGCCCCATGGCGAGATCGAGGCGGCCAAGGCCATGGGCATGTCCCGGGCCAAGCTCTATAGGCGCATCCTGTTGCCCTCAGCGCTGCGTCGTGCCCTGCCGCAGTACAGCAACGAGGTGATCATGATGCTGCACACCACCAGCCTGGCCTCGGTGGTGACCCTGGTCGACATTCTCGGTGCGGCGAAGACGGTCAGCTCGCAGTTCTACCTGCCCTTCGAGGCCTATCTGACGGCGGGTCTGTTCTACCTGTGCTTGACCTTCATTCTGGTGCGGCTGTTCAAGCGGGCCGAGCATCGCTGGCTGGCCTATCTGGCGCCGCGCAAGGCTTAAGGGGGAGATGGGATGCAGCGTATCGAGCATGTGTTGCCCTGGGGTTGCCCCGGTACCGAGCGGCGGCTGACGGTCTTCCGTTTCGGCAGTGGTCCCTGCAAGGCCTATATCCAGGCCTCCCTGCATGCCGATGAGTTGCCGGGCATGCGCGTGGCGGTCGAACTCAAGCGGCGCCTGCGCGAGCTGGAGGCCCAGGGCCGGCTGACCGGAGTGGTGGAGCTGGCGCCTGTGGCCAATCCCATCGGCCTCGGGCAGTTGTTCCAGGCGACCGCCCAGGGGCGTTTCGAGCTGGCGAGCGGCAAGAACTTCAACCGCGAC
>DATDTH010000780.1:0-5311 GCA_035290985.1 Pseudomonas sp.
GCGCTCGCCAGCGTTTCGCCGAAGCCGGCCAGACCGCCACCTTTATCCAGGCCCCCTGGCAGGAACTGCCGGGCCAGTTGAGCCAGCCCTACGACCTGGTGCTCTGCCACGCCGTGCTGGAATGGCTGGCCGAACCGCCAGCCATACTGCCGGTGCTGCACCAGCTCACCGCGGCGGACGGCTGGCTGTCGCTGGCGTTCTACAACAAGGATGCGCTGATCTACCGCAACCTGCTCAAGGGGCACTTCAGCAAGCTGCGCAAGCAGACCTTCGCCGGCCAGAAGCAGAGCCTGACGCCCCAGCGCCCCCTCGACCCCGCCGAACTGGCGATGCAACTGGCCGGAACCTGGGCAGTCGAACACCGCAGTGGCGTGCGGGTCTTCCATGACTACATGCCGATGGAGTTCCAGGCCAAGGCCGCGCTGGTCGACCTGCTGGAAATGGAGCTGGCCCACAGGCGCCACCCGAGCTTTATGGGCCTGGGCCGTTACCTGCACTGGCTGTGCCGGCCGTTACCGCTGTAACCTGCCGTAGATTTTGAGGGGAGTCGCCATGGGTGCCTGCAAGCTATTGAGCCTCTCGCTGATCCTGCTGCTCGGCGCCTGCCGGGGCGCCAACCCCTATAGCGCCGACTCCCGGTCCTTGCCGCCGGCCACGCCCTACGCGGCCGAGCGTTTCGATCCCAGCGCCTACCCTGCCACACCGCGGGATTTCGCCGCCTACCGCACCTGGTCCTGGAGCCCGAATCACCCGCCGGCCGGCGCGGCCTGGGCCAGCCCCGAGCGGCTTCATGAAGCCCTGAGCGGCGCCCTCGACCAGCGCGGCCTGCGCCCGGCACGCGACGGCAGCCAGGCCGACCTGCGGGTCGCCGTCCAGCTGCGCAGCGAGCGGCGCCTGCGCCAGGTCCGCGAGGATTATGGCGGCTATTACGGCCACGACGCCTATTACGGCGACCGGTATGGCCTCGGTGCCCGCGTGCCGCTGCTGCGCACATACGAGGAGGAGGTGCTGGTCCTGGACATCGATCTGCTTGATGGGACCGACGGCCAACCGCTGTGGCGCGGTAGCGCCGAAACCCTGCTGCCGGGCGGCCAGGCCGAACGCGCCGATGCCCTTCGCGCGCTGCTGCACAAGGCCCTGGCCGACTACCCGCCGCGCTGAGATGGAAACCGTGCGGGCAGCCAGCGAATTTTCACCACCCCGGGTGAAGGTTCGGGAGAATGCTGTTCGTATACTTGTCTGACGCAGATGGAATGCCTCGCCCGGAGATGCCTTCTTATGTTTGCCCGCCTGTTGTTGCTGTCCACCCTGCTGGTGCTGAGCGCCTGCCAGGGCCCCGCCATCGATCGCGACTACGATCCCGCGCGGGATTTCGCCGCCTACCGCAGTTGGAGCTGGCTGGAGCCCGCCGTGCGCTACCGCCCGGATGACCCGCGTTTCAACAGCGACCTGACCAGCGAACGCATACGCCAGGCCACCGCCGAACAGCTCGACCAACGCGGCCTGCGCCCGGCACTTCCGGACGCGGCGCCAGACCTCCGGGTGCAGGTCTGGCTGATCGTCGATCAGCGTCAACAGCAGGTCACCAACAGCTACGGTGGTGGCTGGGGACCGGGCTGGAACGGTTATTGGGGCGGCCCGGTCTTGACCGAAACCCGCAGCCTGGCTTATCAAGTCAGCACCTTGCAGGTCGATCTGTTCGATGGCAAGGATGGCAAGCTGGTCTGGCGTGGCAGCGCCGAACAGCTGCTGCGTGACCAGCAGCAACAGCCCAGCGAACGTACCGCGGCCATCCGCGCCACCCTGGTCAAGGTATTGTCCCACTACCCCCCGCAATGACGCTTCAGGAGCAAGCACGCATGGATGCGCACACCACAACCTTCAGCCATCGTCCGGCCACGGCCGCCGACCTGGCGCAGATCGTCGACTTCCACCAGGACCCCGATGAGCTGTTCTTCTGCCACCCCCAGGCCCACTGGCCGCTCGACGTCGCGCAACTGCAGGCCTCGATCGCCGGGGGCCGCGACAACACCCTGGTGCTGCTGGACGGACGCGCCGCCGGGTTCGCCAACTTCCAGCACTGGCAACACGGCAAGCACTGCACCCTCGGCAACCTGGTGGTCGCCCACTGGACGCGAGGCCGTGGGGTGGCCCAGTACCTGTTCGAGGTCATGGCGCAGCATGCCCGCGCGCATTACCAGGCCCGGCTGATGAGCGTCTCTTGCCTGAACACCAACAGCGCCGCCTTGCGCCTGAGCCTCAAGCTCGGCTTCCAGGTCAGCGGCCTGGCCGAGCGCCTCGACCGGCAACAACAACGGGTGGTCTTGATCCAGTTGCAGAAGCAGCTCCGCCCGTCTCGCTAATCGAGGCGCGCCGCGGCTCTCGCCGACAAGGCGGTGCGCGCGGCGCCCCCTACGGGAGACCGCCTGCAACCCCTTGCCTGAAATGAGCCGCGGCCCTGGTTTATTCGGCACGGCTAAAGCGGTAGAACAGGTTCGGTTCGCTGACCAGGTACAGGTTGCCCCGGTTGTCCATGGTCACGCCTTCGGCCTGGGGCACGCCGTGGTCCAGCCCGGCGAAGCCGCGAAACAAGGAGCGGAAGCTGACCAGTTCGCCCTGGTCGCTCAGCTCCATCAGCAGCTTCGACTCGTCACTGAGCAGCAGCAGATGGCCGGTGTTTTCATCGAAGTGGACGGCCGACAGGTCGGTGGCGAAGACCTTGTTGCCGATCCAGTCCGAACGGTCAATCACCCGCAAGTTGAAATCGCCCCGCAGGCTGTTGCCCAGGCCCTGGATTTCGAAGAGCTGGCGCGGCGAGTGCTCCTTGACCACGAACAGGCGATCGCCCTTGCGGTCGTAGCTCACGCCCTCGAACCCCTTATTATCGCTTTCGCCGAAGCCAAGGGTCAAGGCCCGGTAATGTTCCCGATAGAGGGTCCCGGGGCGGGTGGGCAGCTGCACCACCACCAGGGCCTGGCTGCGCTCCTCGACCAGCAGCAAGCGGTCATCGCCCAGGTAGGTCAAGTCCTCGACATCCTTGAAACCGCTCAAGGCATACCGCTCCAACACCTCGCCCGAGGTGCTGAGCATTTGCAGCTCGGACGGGTTATTGACCACCGACCAGAGGCGATCGCGCTGCTCGTCATAGACCAGCCCGGACAGGTTGCCGCCGATACCGAGGACCGGCACCGCCTGCTCGCGCACGGTGAAATCCGGCAGCCAGACGCTGCGACCTCGCCACTGGTCGTGCTGGCTGCTGGTCTTGAGCCAGAAGTACAGGCGGTGATCCAGGTGCTGACTGAGCACCTGATAGGACAACAGGATCAGCAGCAGCAACAGCCCCCAGTGCAGGGGTGTCAATACCGGTAGCCGGGCAAACCAGCCTTTCGCAATCATCAGCATGGGAGGAGATCTCGTGGGCTTCGGGTAGCGCCACTTTCCCCCTAGGACATGTCAATTGACCGCCCATTGCCTGACCGGAGCGGCCGAGCGAAGGGCGCTGACAGGGCATGACAACGCGCCCAGAATGGAGTGCCAGCGCGGGCAGAAGTTCATTTTCATGGCATCACGCCCCATCGCGCGGGCACCTGACGGCTGCGCGTCCATCGCCTGGCCCCGCGGTGCGCAAGAACATCAAATTGCCAGTATTCGAAAAAAGCGCTTATGCTCAATTTCGGTCACCCAATGATACTCCGCATGCCAACGCCCCATCTGCCCCACCAACCGGAGGTGTTCAGCCTCTGGCGCGAAGCCCAGGACACCCGCTCGCGCACACGCCTGGGAGGCATCTATTACTTGCTGGCCTGGCTGCTGACCTGGTGGTTCAACGGCGCGCCTGGCGAATGGCTGGCGCTGGGCCTGGCCGGCACGCTGTTCTTCGGGCTGATGTTTGCCCTGCGCCTGCTGCATGGCCTGCCCGAGGAGGAAAGCATGGCCGCCCTGCAATGCTGGCTCGACCGCCACTGGTCGCTGATCCTGCTGACCGGCTTGGGCTGGGGCCTGGTGCATGCCTGGGTCCTGCACACCCCGGACTTTCATGCCTCGCGGCCCATCGCCACCCTCAGCACCGTCGCGTTCAGCACGGCGATGGCCTTCAACTTTTCGATGCGCAAAGGCCGCGCGCTGCTGGCCATCCTGTTGCTCTACCTGCCCGGACTGCTGGCGCTGACCCTGGCCGGCGCCGAGCAGCGCGCCACCCTGGTCACCCTGGCGTGCTACCTCAGCTACTTGCTACTGGCCATGAACCGCAGCCACCGCGAGTACCGAGCGACCCTGGCCCTGGAGCTGGAACTGCTGCAGCAACGGGCCAACCTGGAGCGCCTCAGCCGCACCGACAGCCTGACCCAACTGGGCAACCGCCACCTGTTCAACAACCTGTTCCCGGCCATGGTTGGCCGCTGCCAGCGCCAGGGCGGCCCCCTGGCGCTGGTGCTGCTGGATATCGATTTTTTCAAGCAGGTCAACGATGAGTTTGGCCATGGCGTAGGCGATGCCTGCCTGTTCGCCTTTGCCGAACGGATGCGTACGATCTTCCGTCGCGACAGCGATGCGCTGCTGCGCCTGGGGGGCGAGGAGTTTGGCGTGTTGATGCCCGGCACCAGCCTGGAGCAGGCCCGGCAATTGGCCGAAGCCTTTCGCCAGGATTTATCCAGCACGGGATTCGACGTAGAAGGCCGGAGTCTGCCGCTGACCGCCAGCCTCGGCGTCGGCTGTTTCGAGCCGGGCCGCGACGCCAGTGCCGAAGCCTTTTTCAAGCGGGTCGACGATGCCCTCTATCGGGCCAAGGGAGCGGGCCGCGACCGCCTGGTACTGGCCCTGACCGAGGCCTGACAGGCCCAGCTTCGTTTGCACGACCCTATTCCAGTTGCCGAGGGAAAACCCCGGGCAAACCCTCTAGACTAATCCTGTCGGCCGATGCAACCCGCCGTTCATTGCCATGAGGTCACCATGTCGTCCCATCACAGCGGCAGCCAGTCCCTGCAACTCTTGCTGTTTCGTCTCAGCAGCGGGCGCTTGCTGGGGATCAACCTGCTCAAGGTGCAGGAGATCATTCCCTGCCCCAACCTGACCCAGTTGCCCAAGGCGCACCCGAACGTCAGCGGCGTCGCCCAGTTGCGTGGAACCTCCCTGGTGGTGATCGACCTGAGCCGAGCTATTGGCGACCGGGTGCCCCAGGACCCGAAGGCCGGCTGCCTGATCATCACTGAGCTGAGCCGCTCCAAGCAGGGTCTGCATGTGCAGAGCGTGGAGCGCATTGCCTACTGCGACCCCCGGGATGTACGCCCGCCACCCGCGGGTGCCGGCAGCCGCG
>DATDTH010000781.1:0-2085 GCA_035290985.1 Pseudomonas sp.
GGCCAGCGGGCGGACCTGGGTGGCGTCCTGGGCGCTGGGGGCCAGGCGGTCGAGGGCGGCGATAAAGGCGTTGGCGGTGGGGAAGCGTTCGTCCGGGTTCTTGGCCAGCAACTGGCGCAGCAGGTCCTGGTAGCGGCCATGGACCACCGGCAGTTCGGGCAGCGGCTCGGTCAGGTGGGCCAGGGCGGTGGACAGCGAATCGCTGCCGACATAGGGCAGCTTGCCGGTGAGGATTTCGTAGAGCACCACGCCCAGGGCGTAGAGGTCGGTGCGGCCATCGATCGTCAGGCCGCGGGCCTGTTCCGGGCTCATGTAGCTGGGCGTGCCGATGGTGAAGCCGACCTGGGTGAACTGGGTATGGTTCTCCTCGATGGACTTGGCGATGCCGAAGTCCGAGAGCACCGCCGTACCGTCGCCGCGAAACAGGATGTTCGCCGGCTTCACATCGCGGTGCACCAGGCCCTGGGCATGGGCGTAGCCCAGCGCCGCGGCGACCTGGCGCAGGATGACCAGGCCCTGCTCCGGGCTCAGGCCCGCCTGGATGCGTTCCTTGAGGGTGCCGTTGGCCAGGTACTCCATGGCCATGTAGTACCAGGGCCCGGCGTTGCCGATGTCGTAGATGGTCACGGTGTTGGGCTGCGACAACCGGGCGAGCATGCGCCCCTCGCGCAGGAAGCGTTCGCAGAAGCTCGGGTCGGCGGCCAGCGCGGCGGCCATGACCTTGAGCGCGACCTTGCGCTGCAACGAGCGCTGGGTCGCCAGGTAGACCGTGGCCATGGCGCCTTCGCCCAACTCGGACTCTATGTCGAATCCTGGAATCTCTATGTCCATGCGTGGGTTTGTCTTCTTATAAGGCTCTGACGGCCAATGCCGTGATGTTGTCCGGGGCGCCGCGGGTCAAGCCCAGGTGAACCAGGCTGCGGACCACGGCGTAAGGGTCGGGGTGGCTGATCACGTCGGCCAGTTCGCCGTCCTCGGCGGTCTTGTTCAGTCCATCGCTGCAGAGCAGGAAGCTGTCGCCGGGCTGCACCTGCAGGGACAGCGAGGCCAGTTCCAGCTGTTCATGCACGCCCAGCGCGCGGGTGACCACGTTCGCCCGGGGGTGTACCCGGGCCTCTTCCTCATTGATCAGGCCGTTGTCGACCAACTCTTGCACGTAACTGTGGTCGTGGGAAAGCATCTCCAGGCGGCCGCCGCGCAGGCGATACAGGCGGCTGTCGCCGACCCACAGGCAGACCGCCTGGTCGCCGCGGGCCGCCAGCAGCACCACAGTGCTGCCCATCATGCCCAGGCCGCGCCTTTCGCTCTCCTGCAACACCGCCTCATTGACCTGCAGCAGGCCGGTGCGCAGGGCGCCGACATAGACCGGCAAGGAGGCGGCCGGCGGAATCCGTCGCAGGGTATCGACGATCAGGCTGCTGACATAGTCACCCGCCGCATGCCCACCCATGCCATCGGCGACCACCCAGAGACCGCTCTGCGGCGCGTCCAGGCAGGCATCCTCGTTGACCTGGCGGACCATGCCGACATGGCTGTAGCCCGCCGATTTGTAGGTCTTCACCGTGGCCGGGAGCATAGGTCGTTCCTCCTCACCTTTCTCAGCCTTGTCAGCCTTCTCACCCTTGACCGTCCGAATAAGCCGCGCCTGCGCCCACCAGCAAACGACCGAAGGCATGGCTCGGCGGCAGGCCCTGGCAACGCAGCAGGCCGGCGCCTATCGCCGCCGAGCCCTTGCCCCACCAGCAACTCGCGTTCTCGCTGGCCAGTTGCGCCAGCACCGCGCCGCGCTCGGCGCCGGTCGCCGCCGCGCAGCCCTGCCAGCCGGCGCCGAGCGGGTTCAAGGCCGTGCGCGGACGGCCCTGGAGGCAGTCGAGCTCGAGCACGGCCTGTTCGAACTGCTCGACTTCGGCGTCCGGCTCCAGGGTCGAGAGCAGCAAGGCCTCGACCTCTTCGAACCAGGCGTCGTCGCCGGCGATCAGGCTGGCCAGGTCGCTGTCGCGCGGCAACGGCTGGGCGATGGTCAGGGGGAAATAGCGACCGACCCGGTCGATGCTCGGCATCAGCACGCCGATCACCGGCTGTTCG
>DATDTH010000782.1:0-10786 GCA_035290985.1 Pseudomonas sp.
CCCAGAGGCCTGGCAGCCCTATCTGCCGCGGGTTGCTTGAGAGGGGAGGCCCGAAAAGCCCCCTACTCGTCATACCCGCGAAGGCGGGTATCCAGACGGACCCTGCGCACGGAGCGTACTGGCCGGTGTGGGCACAGCCGATACTCCGCGGCCCCGGATTGCGCCAAGGCTTATCCGGGCTACGAAAATTGCCCCCTTGTCCGCCAACTCGGCGCTAGCCCTGCTCGACCCGGTTGCGGCCGGCGCGCTTGGCCCGGTACAACGCCTGGTCGGCGCGTTCGAAGACCTGGTCGCTTCGCTCGCCAGTGGCAAAGGCGCTGATCCCGGCCGACAGGGTGATGGTGACCCGCTCCCCGCGGAAGTGGAACGGACACTCTTCGATGCCCGCCCGCAGGGTTTCCAGCAATAGCTCCGCGCCATCCAGGGGGGTCGCCGGCAACAGCAGGACGAACTCCTCGCCGCCGAAACGAGCGATGAAATCAGTCTTGCGCAGGCGCTTGCCCAGCTCAGCTGCGATCAGCTTGAGCACCTTGTCTCCGGCCAGATGGCCGTAGTTGTCGTTGATTCGCTTGAAATGATCGATGTCCAGGATCGCCAGCAGCAGGTCACCGCCATAGCGCTGCCAGCGCGCCACTTCCAATTCCAGCCGCTCGCTCCAGGCCGCGCGGTTGGGCAACCCGGTCAGCGGGTCGGTCAGGGCCTTCTGCCGCTGTTCCTCGAGGTGCTCGCGAAAGCCCTTGGCCTCCTGCTCCATGCTCGCCACCCGCTCCACCAGGGTCTGCAGGCGACCAACCACATCCTGTTCACGCTCGTCACGCTGGCGCTGGAATTGCGCCATGGTGCTCAACAGCCCATCCAGGCGATTCTCCACCACGCTCTTGAGGTCGACCAGGTCGGTGGCTTCCTGCACGCTGCTGTGCAGACCGTCGACTTGCTGGCGAATCTCGCTGTCCAGCTCTCGGGCCGCCGACATCGAGTCGGCATAGCCTTCATGGGCATCCTCCAGGTTGCCCTGGAAGCTCGACAGGCGTTCGTTGAGCTGCTTCAGGTAGCCTTCGAACTCGCGCTGACCGATATCGGCGATCGCCAGCATCAGCACCGCCAAGTCCTCCAGCACCGGCACCAGCTCATACAGGTTCAGCCCGCCCTGGATGCGCTCGCGCAGCAGGTCGGCCTGGGGCTGGTGACGCTCGGGCAGGCTCAGCTCGTCGAGCAGACCCAGCAGGGTCGCCTCGACATGCCCGGCAATGGCGTTGTAGCCCGGCTCCGGGGCGGCCGGCAACCCATACTCGGGATCGGCCTGGGCCGGCTCGTTCGGCGGGCTCGTCGCAGGCGGCTCGGCCTGCGGATGATCGCCCGGACTCAGGGTCGCCGCGGGCAGGGGCAGGCTGTCCAGCACCTCCGGAGCCTGGGACACCTCGGCCGGTGCCGCGCCCGTGGCCGGCGGAACCGAGGCCGCGGGCGGCTCGAACGCCGGCCGTTCGGGCGGCACGGGTGGCGGGGCCTCCCGTTCAACCCGGGCAGGCACATCCGCGATCTCTTCGCGATTACCGAACAGCCGCTGCAAAAGACCGGGCCGCACATGCTCCTGAGCCTCCCGCGGCGCCAGGACCTGACGTTGCAAATCGCCCAGTTCGGCGAGCAGCGCCGGCAGTTCGCCCACCTGGCTGGCGCGCGCCTCCAACTGCTTGAAGAAGCGCTTGAGCGGCTTGCGCACCTCGTCCGGCAATTCCAGCGCCTGCAATTGACTGACCAGGGACGACAGGCCCGCCGTGACCTGGGTCACCCGCGTTTGACGGCGCTGCTCGGAATCCAGCACGGCCTTTTCCAGACGCGGAATCAGGGCCGACAACCCAGCGTCCATATCATCGCGGCGAAGCAGCTCGCGCAGCTCCTTCATGCACTGGTCGACCGCCTTGTCGCTGCCTTCGGCGGCCAGGGAGCTGCGCACCAGGCCACGGCGCAGCAAGTCGAGGCGCGCGCCCCAACGCCGCTCGAGCTTTTCCTGCTGTTCGAGGTGCTCCAGGTATTTGTTTTTCCAGCGTAGATCTTCGTCGCTCATGCCTGTCATCCGGAAAAGGACCTGCTCAGCATAGCGGCGTATCGCCATGACTATAACCCGGCAAACGGATTTCCACCGCCACCGGCAAATGATCGGAAATCGGCAAGGCCAGCACCCGCACCCGCTCGAGCACCAGCCCCGGACTCAGCAGGATATGGTCGAGGCAGCGTTGCGGCCGCCAGCTGGGAAAGGTGGCCTCCACCTGCGGTGCCAGCAGCCCCAGGTCGCGCAGCGGCGAATGCTGCAGCAGGTCCGCGGCATGGGTGTTCATATCCCCCATCAGTACCTGGTGGCGGTAGCCGCCAATCAGTTCGCGGATATAGGCCAGCTGCCGGGTACGGGTACGGGGGCCGAGGGACAGGTGCATCATCACCACCACCAGCGCATCCGCTCCCTCGCCGAAGCGCAACAGAATGGCACCACGGCCGGGCGGGCCGGGCAGGGGATGGTCTTCCAGCAGACTCGGACAGAGCCGGCTCAGCACGCCATTGCTGTGCTGGGCCAGGCGCCCGAGGTTACGGTTGAGCTGCTGGTACCAATAGGGGAAAGCGCCCAGATGGGCCAGGTGTTCGACCTGATTGACGTAGCCGGAGCGGTGACTGCCACCGTCGGCTTCCTGCAAGGCCACCAGGTCGTAATCGGCCAGCAGCTCGCCGATTTTCTGAAGGTTGCCGGCCCGCCCCCGGTGGGGCAGCAAGTGCTGCCAACCGCGGGTCAGGTAATGCCGGTAACCCTCGGTGCTGTTGCCCACCTGAATATTGAAACTGAGCAGGCGCAGCAGGCCGTCGGCGGGCAAGCCGCTGCTATCCAGGCACGCGGTGTTGACCTGCGGGTCGTGCAGGCCTACACCGCGCTCGACATGCCAACGACGCAGCATGACCGAGGCTTACTGGGCGGCGCGTTCTTTCGCGATCAGGAAATCGGCCACTTTCAGCGCGGCTTCCGGGCCGCCGGCCGTGCCCAGGTCGAAGCGGTATTTGCCATTGACTATCATCACCGGCACGCCGCTGATCTGATAGGCCATCGCCAGTTTCTTGGCCTTCTCCATCCGCCCCTTCACGCCAAAGGAATTGTAGGTCTTGAGGAAGGCGTCCTTGTCGATGCCCTTGCCGGCGAGAAACTCCGCCATCTCTTCCGGGGTGGTTAGCTTCTTGTTTTCCTTGTGGATGCTGGCAAATATCGCATCACGCACCTGGTGCTCGACCTTCATCGCCTCCAGGGTGATGAACAGCTGACCGTGGACATTCCACAGCCCGCCGAACAGGGCCGGGATGCGCACGAAGTTGACGTCTGCCGGCAGCTTCTCGACCCAGGGATTGAGGGTCGACTCGAACTGCGCGCAATGCCCACAGCCATACCAGAACAACTCCACCACCTCGATCTTGCCCGGGGTGGAAATCGGTACCGCACTGCCCAACTCGACATATTGCTTACCTGCTTCGATCGACTCGGCGGCAGTGGCCGTCATGCCGAACAGGCTCGCCGTAACGAGGGCGGCACTGATTATCAGGTTACGCATGCTTGACTCCTAGGCAGACTAAAAACCGCTCGCTGGCGACCAGCGTTGGACCGGCAACACGAGCGCAGGTTCCACGCATTGTAACGGCGCCGCCCACGAAAAAGGGCGACCGAAGTCGCCCTTTTTTTGCACCTGCCGAAGCAGGGTACGCTTGGACCTAACGCTTAGTGCAGGCCCTGGATATAGCTGGACACCGCTTCGATGTCCTTGTTGCTCAGCTTCTCGGCGACGCTGCGCATGACCATGGTGTCACCGTCGTTGGTCCTGTTGCCTTCGCGGAAATCGGTCAGCTGCTTGGCCACGTAGGCGGCATGCTGCCCGCCCAGTTGCGGGAAGCCGGCCAGCGCGTTGCCAGCACCGTCGGGGGCATGGCAACCGGTGCACGCCGGCATGCCTTGCTCCAGCTTGCCACCGCGGAACAGGGCTTCACCCTGGGCGACCAGTTTCGGGTCGGCCGCGCCGACACTCGTTTTCTGGCTGGCGAAGTAGGCGGCGATATCGGCCATATCCTGCTCGCTGAGCCCATCCAGCAGACCGGTCATTTCCACCACCTTGCGCCCGGTACCCGGTTGCGCGGTGGCCGCCGTGCCGGCCTTGATGTCCTTCAGCTGCTTGATCAGGTAACGCTCACCCTGGCCCGCCAACTTGGGAAAATTCGGTGCAGCACTGTTGCCATCCGCGCCATGACAGGCGCCACACATCACCGCCTTGCCCTGACCGGCGGCGGCGTCGCCTGCGGCATGGGACAGGCCGGTAATGCCCAGGGTCAACAGCAGACTCACGAGTACTTTGTTCATCAGCTCATCCAACTACGGCTAAGGGTAAAAGAGTTAGGCAGCGGGATCACTGGCTCATCAGTTCGATGACGGCCCGGTAATCCTCGGCACTGCAGTCCATGCACAGACCGCGGGGCGGCATGGCATTCAATCCGTTGGTGACACTCTGCACCAGGATGTCCGTGCCCTTGGCCAGTCGAGGCGCCCAGGCCGCTTTATCGCCTTTTTGCGGGGCTATCGGCAACTGGCCTCCATGACAGGCGCCGCAGGCGCGCGCGAATACGGCGTTTGGATCCTGGACCGCCTGGGCATTGAACGACAGCATGACAACGCCGGCCGCGAGCAGCAATTTCTTCATGAAATCTTCCTCATCGGGAGGGAACGTCCTGCGTTCTAGTGCGCAGACTGTCTAAATCGTTCCCGTGAACACTTCACCAACTCATCAACAGTGGTACAAAGCGCACACAAAATCTGCGGCATTATATACTGACGTCGCTGAAACGGAAACGACACCGCTTGCCGCGCCAAACGCCGGCGCCGCCCTCACCCGGAATTACCAATGCTTGTTAAGAATCCCATCATGGGTCTGTGCCAACAGGCCGACTTCATGCTCAGTGCCGCCAAGGTCGACCAATGCCCGGACGACGAAGGTTATGAAGTGGCCTTTGCCGGGCGCTCCAACGCCGGTAAATCCAGCGCGCTGAACACCCTGACCCACGCCAGCCTGGCGCGCACCTCCAAAACCCCGGGGCGCACCCAGCTGCTCAACTTCTTCCGCCTGGACGACGAGCGTCGCCTGGTCGACCTGCCCGGCTACGGCTACGCCAAGGTACCGATCCCGCTCAAGCTGCACTGGCAGCGCCACCTGGAAGCCTACCTGGGCAGCCGCCGCAGCCTGATGGGGCTGATCCTGATGATGGACATCCGTCATCCGCTGACCGAGTTCGACCACCTGATGCTGGACTGGGCCGTCGCCAGCGGCATGCCCATGCATATCCTGCTGACCAAGGCCGACAAACTGGCCTTCGGCGCGGCCAAGACCGCCTTGCTCAAGGTCCAGCAGGACCTGCGCCGGGGCTGGGGCGACAGCATCAGCATCCAGCTGTTCTCGGCGCCCAAGCGCCTGGGCATCGAAGAGGCCCAGGCCGTGCTCGCACGCTGGATGCACCTGCTGGAAGCCCCGGAAACGGCGGTCGACGGCGAGCAGGACTGAATCGCGGGCAAAAAAAACCCCGAGCTTCGTATGGGGAGGGGAGGCTCGGGGTCCAAGGTCTGAACCGCTAGGGCGGGGTTCAGATATCTGCCAACACTTAACACAACAAAGGAGCATTGAAGGCTTCATCAGCCATCAGTGACTCTGAGTGCAAGGCGTCGGCAAAGTTCAGCCTTGGCGTACAAAAAGCCCCACTCCTTTACGATCACCGGACCCGGCTGCGACCTTATGCCGCAGCCGTTCCAGGTATCCTGGCCGCTTTTTCAGTGTGCCTCGTCCCAGTTGGCGCCGACCCCCACCTCCACCAGCAGCGGCACGTCCAATTGGGCGGCACCGCTCATGCGGGCACGAACCGCTTCGCGCACCGTCTCGATCAGGTCCTCGCGCACCTCCAGCACCAGTTCGTCGTGGACCTGCAAGATAACCTTGGCGTCCAGCCCGGACTCCGCCAGCCAGCTGTCCACCGCGACCATGGCGCGCTTCATGATGTCGGCCGCCGTGCCCTGCATGGGCGCATTGATCGCGGTACGCTCGGCGCCCTTGCGCAGGGCCTGGTTCTTCGAATGGATCTCCGGCAGGTAGAGGCGGCGGCCGAACAGGGTTTCCACATAACCCTGGTCGCTGGCCTGCTCGCGGGTGCGCTCCATATAGGTCAGCACCCCGGGATAACGGGCGAAATAGCGGTCGATATAGGCCTGGGACTGCTTGCGGTCGACGCCGATCTGCTTGGCCAGGCCGAAGGCGCTCATGCCGTAGATCAGGCCGAAGTTGATCGCCTTGGCGCTGCGCCGCTGCTCGCTGCTGACGTCCTCCAGGGCCACGCCGAAGACTTCCGCGGCCGTCGCCCGGTGCACGTCCAGGTTATGGCGGAACGCATGCAGCAGCCCTTCGTCCTGGGCCAGGTGGGCCATGATCCGCAGCTCGATCTGCGAATAGTCGGCAGCCAGCAGCTGGTAGCCGGGCGGGGCGATAAAGGCCTGGCGGATGCGCCGGCCCTCGGCGGTGCGAATCGGGATGTTCTGCAGGTTCGGATCGCTGGAAGACAGCCGCCCGGTCGCCGTCACCGCCTGATGATAGGAGGTGTGGATGCGCCCGGTGCGCGGGTTGATCTGCTCCGGCAGGCGGTCGGTGTAGGTGCTCTTGAGCTTGCTCAGGGTGCGGTACTGCATCAGCACCTTGGGCAGCGGGAAATCCTGCTCGGCCAGTTCGGCCAGCACCGCCTCGGCGGTGCTGGCCTGGCCCTTGGCGGTCTTGCTCAGCACCGGCAGGCCGAGTTTCTCGTAGAGGATCACCCCCAGCTGCTTGGGCGAGCCCAGGTTGAACTCCTCCCCGGCTATGGCGAACGCCTCGCGCTCCAATGCCACCAGCTTGTCGCCCAGCTCGCGGCTGTGCTCGCCGAGCAGCTTGGCATCGACCAGCGCGCCCTGGCGCTCGATGCGCGCCAGCACCGGCACCAGCGGCATCTCGATCTCGCTCAGCACCTTGGCCAGGCTGGGCACGGCTTGCAGGCGCTGCCACAGCACCTGGTGCAGGCGCAGGGTCACGTCGGCGTCCTCGGCCGCGTAGGGCCCGGCCTGCTCCAGGGCGATCTGGTCGAAGGTCAGCTGCTTGGCACCCTTGCCGGCGATGGTCTCGAAGGCGATGGTTTCATGTTCCAGATACTTGAGCGCCAGGCTGTCCATGTTGTGCCGGGTGGCGACCGAATCCAGCACATAGGATTCGAGCATGCTGTCGAACGCCACGCCCTGGACCTGGATGCCGTTGTCCGGGTCGCCGCCTATGGCGCAATTGGCCAGGATATTGATGTCGTACTTGGCGTGTTGGCCGACCTTGGCCTTGTGCGGGTCCTCCAGCAGCGGCTTGAGGGCGCGCAGCACCGTGTCGCGGTCGAGCTGGGCCGGCACGCCCATGTAGGAGTGGGTCAGGGGGATATAGGCGGCCTCGTGGGCCTGCACCGCAAAGGACAGGCCGACCAGCTGCGCCTGCTGGGCATCGAGGCCGGTGGTCTCGGTGTCGAAGGCGAACAGCTCCGCTCCCTTGAGCTTGTCCAGCCAGACGTCGAAGCGGGCCGGGTCGAGAACGGTCTCATAGCGGCTGTCGGCCGGCAGAGACACGGCCTCGACGGCCAGCGTCGGCTCGACGGCAGCCGGCACCTCGAGCGCCGCGCCCGAGACGCCGAGCGCCAGAGCGAATGGCTCAGGCGACGCAGGGGCATCGAACAAGCCGCCACGAATGGCCTCGGCGCCAGCGACCTTGGACTGGCGCAGGACCTCGTCGCGCCAGCTCTTGAACTCCAGCTCGGCATACAGCTCGAGCAGGGCGGCGTGATCGACGGGGCCTTGGTGCATCTGGTCGAAGCGCAGCTCCAGGGGCACGTCGAGTTTGATGGTCGCCAGCTCATAGGACAGGTAGGCCATGTCGCGGTGCTCGAGGAGCTTGGCCGCCAGGGTCTTGGCCCCGCGGATCGGCAGCTCGGCCACCTTGTCGAGGTTGGCGTAGAGCACATCCAGGCCGCCGCCGACCCCCACCAGCAGGCCCAGGGCGGTCTTTTCGCCGACCCCCGGCACGCCCGGGATGTTGTCGACCTTGTCGCCCATCAGCGCCAGGTAATCGATGATCAGCTCAGGACCGACGCCGAATTTCGCTTTCACGCCATCCACGTCATAGACGCTACCGGTCATGGTATTGACCAGGGTAACGTGGGGGCAGACCAGCTGGGCCATGTCCTTGTCGCCGGTGGAAATCACCACCGGGAAGCCCTGGGCCGCGCTCTGCCGGGCCAGGGTGCCGATCACGTCATCGGCCTCCACGCCTTCGATGCAGAGCAAGGGGAAACCCAGTGCGCGCACGCTGGCGTGCAGCGGCTCGACCTGCACCCGCAGCTCGTCCGGCATGCTCGGCCGATTGGCCTTGTACTCGGCGAACAGCGCATCACGAAAAGTCCCGCCCTTGGCGTCGAAGACCACCGCCAGGGGGCTGTCCGGGTACTGCTTGCGCAGGCTCTTGAGCATGTTCAGCACGCCCTTCACGGCACCCGTGGGCAGGCCCTTGGAGGTGGTCAGGGGCGGCAGGGCGTGGAAGGCGCGGTACAGGTAAGAAGAACCGTCCACCAGGACGAGGGGCGCTTGGCTCATGAGTTGGATCAACCTTTTCCACGGGGTCGGCGCTAGAATGACCGAACCATTGACGACAAAGGGACAAGGTTACCATGCGCACATTCAACTGCCTGTTGCTGGCTGGTCTGCTGGCGCTCGGTCCGACCATTGCGCTGGCCGAGGACTCGGCCCCCGGCGAGCCGGACGTGACCATTCGCCAGGACGGCGACAAGACCATCCAGGAATACCGGGTCAACGGCTTCCTCTATGCGATCAAAATCACCCCCAAGGTCGGGAAACCGTATTTCCTGGTGCGTGCCGACGGCAGCGACGGCAATTTCGTCCGCTCGGACAACCCGGACATGCTGATCCCCGCCTGGGAAATCTTCAGCTGGTAAGCGAGCAGTCCTGACATGTCGGTCTTCACCCCCCTCGAACGCGGCGAGCTGGAAGTCTTTCTCGAACCCTATGGCCTCGGCCGCCTGCTGGATTTCCAGGGCATTGCCGCCGGCAGCGAGAACAGCAATTTTTTCGTCAGCCTGGAGCAGGGCGAATTCGTCCTGACCCTGATCGAACGGGGCCCGAGCGCCGACCTGCCGTTCTTTATCGAACTGCTGGACGTGCTGCACGCCGCCGACCTGCCGGTGCCTTACGCCCTGCGTACCCACAGCGGCGAGGCGCTGCGCGAGCTGGCCGGCAAGCCGGCGCTGCTGCAACCGCGCCTGGCCGGCAAACACATCGACCAACCCAATGCCCACCACTGCAGCGAGGTCGGCAGCCTGCTGGCGCGCCTGCACCTGGCGACCCGCGAGCGGGTACTGGAGCGCCAGAGCGACCGCGGCCTGGACTGGATGCTGCGCGAAGGCCCGACCCTGGCCCTGCAACTGCCCGAGGCCGAGCTGCCGCTGCTGCGTGACGCCCTGCTCGAGATCGCCGCGCTGAAACCGCGGATCCTCAAGCTGCCACGGGCCAACCTGCATGCCGACCTGTTCCGCGACAACGTGCTGTTCGACGGCCCGCACCTGGCCGGCCTGATCGATTTCTACAACGCCTGCTCGGGGCCGATGCTCTACGACCTGGCGATCGCCCTGAACGACTGGTGCTCGGATCAGAGCGGTCGCCTCGACGCCCCCCGGGCCCGGGCGCTGCTGGGTGCCTACGCGACCTTGCGCCCCTTCACGCCCGCCGAGGCCGAGCTGTGGCCGGCCATGCTGCGCATCGCCTGCGTGCGCTTCTGGCTGTCGCGGCTGATCGCCGCCGATTCCTTCGCCGGCCAGCAGGTGCTGATCCACGACCCCGCCGAGTTCCAGCGCCGCCTGGCCCAGCGCCAGCAGGTCGAGCTGCCACTGCCCTTCGCCCTCTAGCGCATAGCTCCCGGATTGCGCCGCACCTTTTGCCGTGCTGGCCGGTATGGCGGCGAGGCTTCGACGGTGTGCATAGGCCTTGCCCAAACCTGTCGGAAATCAATGCGCACCGCTCCAGCATCGACCAGGCTCTCGCAAGAAAAACGCGGATAAGCGCGCGCGGCTGGAATAGTCTGCAGCTCACGCTGTCAGACAGGCAGCCCCCCGGGGTTCTCTGCGTTCCTGACCCAATAACCGGAGTGACCATGGCGAACTGGTACCAGCACGACCCGCTGTCCGCACTGCAAGCCAAGGAAGAAGCGCAGCGCCTGGCGTTTGCCCCCATCGCCTTTCAAACTGCGCTGAGCCTGCGGGATCTGGGCATACTCGAGGTGCTCGACCAGGCCGGCGATGCCGGCCTGGCCTCGGGCGCGATCGCCGAGCGCAGCGGGGTCAGCGAGTACGGGGTCAAGGTCCTGCTGGACATGGCGCTTAGCGCGCGCATCGTCACTGAAGCGGGCAACTGCTATCGACTGGCGCGCCTGGGCCAGTTCCTCCTGCACGATGCCATGACCCGCGCCAATATGGATTTCACCGCGGACGTCTGCTACCGCGCCATGAGTCATCTGACCGAGGCCATCCGCACGGGCCGGCCGGCCGGACTGAAGGAATTCGGCGATTGGCCGACCATCTACCAGGGTCTCTCACGCCTCCCTGAGAAAGCCCGACAAAGCTGGCTGCGCTTCGACCACTATTACAGCGACCGGGCCTTCCCCGA
>DATDTH010000783.1:0-5112 GCA_035290985.1 Pseudomonas sp.
CCCGCCACCACCGGCACCCGGCAGCGCCGCCAGCAAAGTGGTGTCCCTGGGCAAGCTGAAGCACATCGAGGTCGGCGCCATGCGGGTGGCCCGCGAAAACGGCTTTCTCACCGTCAAGGCCGAGCTGGTCAACACCAGCAGTTCCAATAAGTCGATGTTCTACCGCTTCGCCTGGCTCGGCGACGACGGCTTCCCGGTGGGCTCGGAAGAAAGCTGGAAAAGCCTGACCCTGTACGGCGACCAGACCAGCTACCTGCCGGCGATCGCGCCCCTGCCCCAGGTCAGCGATTTCCGCCTGGAAATCAAAACGCCCTGATCCCTTATCTACACCTGGCCCCCTATTTACACCTGGCCCCTATTTACACCTGGAGAGAACAACCATGCTGTTCGCACGCATTTCCCTTCTGGCTGCCGCGGCACTCCTGGCCGCCGGCTGCGCCAACAACTCGCCGGTGCTCGGCGGTAAAAACATCGGTTACGGCGACAGCAAGGCCGTCGAACTGGTGACCAACGAATTCGGCTCCACCGACCTGCAGATGATCGCCGAGTCCATGACCCGCTCCCTGGCCCAGTCCGGCATTCTGCAGGGCCGTCCGGTGGTGCAGGTCTACGACGTGAAGAACAAGACCAGCGAATACATCGACACCCGCGAGATCACCACCTCGATCAAGACCCAGCTGATGAAGACCGGCACCGCCCGTTTCGCCAGCGACAACACCGACATGCAGAGCCAGGTCGACCAGCTCAAGCTGCAGAACCAGAGTGGCCTGTACAAGGACTCCACTGTCAGCAAGACCGGCAACATGATCGCGGCCAAATACCGCCTGGAAGGCTCGATCAGCTCGATCGTCAAGCGCAGCAGCGACTACAAGGACGTGTTCTACAAGTTCAGCCTGCAACTGGTCGACGTTGAGAGCGGCCTGGCGGAATGGATGGACGAAAAAGAAATTCGCAAGACCACGGAGCGTTGAGCATGCGGATCTGGATGGCTAGCCTCGCCATGGCCTGCGCACTGGGCGTGCAGGCCGCCCCCAAGGTGGCGGTCAGCGACCTCGCCTACGAGGAGCGGGTGCAGGAATATGTTCACGAAATTACCGCGCAGAACCAGGCGCAGAGCAACGGTTATTCCGCCAGCGCCTCGGCCAGCTACCACGAGGTCGAAAGCAGCGACAGCTATATCGAGCGTGGCGAACTGCGCAAATTCAGCGGTGACATCAAGGGCGAGATCCTCAAGTCCGGGCTGTTCCAGCTGATCCAGGCCAAGCCCTACACCGCCCAGGCCAATGAAGGGCTCTACGATGTGATCGCGCGGATCAAGCAGGGTCACTTCCGGGGCGCCGACTATGTCCTGTTCGGCAGCGTGTCGGATATCGACTTCCGCTCGGACGTCAACGCCATCGCCAATACCGACAGCTATTCCAAGGTGCTCGGTCTGACCCTGGTCGCCGACTTCAGCCTGATCGACACCCGGACCTATGCCATCACCTCGGCCTTTACCGCCCTGGGTGAAGGACAGGACACCAAACTGATCAATGGCAACGATGGCCTGATCACCTCCAATCGCGGCCGAGTGATCCGCGACGTGTCCAAAAGCATCGGGGAAGACGTGACCCGCCAGCTCAAGGAACAGTTGCTGGGCACAGACAGCTCGGGCAACGGCAGTTACCCGACGCAGACCCACCTGCCCGCGGATCAACCCGCGCAGATACTGCGCTGAAGCACTGAAAAAGCGGCCCGCGGGCCGCTTTTTTTATCGTGAAAATACCTCGGATTCAGCTCGGCGCGCGGCGCACCGTGGCCAGCAAGGCGGCCGCCCCGACGAACAGGACGGCGAAGCTGCGGTTCATCAGCCGCTGCTGGTGAGGTGCGCGCAGGACCCGCAGCACTCGCGAGGCCAGGCCGGTATAGCCGGCCATGACGATCAGGTCGACCACCACCATGGTCACGCCTATGGTCAGGTACTGCTCCAGCAAGGGCCGCTGCGGGTCGATGAACTGCGGCAGCACGGCCAGCATGAAGACCACCGCCTTGGGGTTGCTGGCGTTGACCAGGAAACCGCGCAGCACCAGGGTCAGGGGGCGACCCAGAGGACGCTCGGCGGCATCGCCGGCCAGGTCGCTGGGCAGCGCCCGCCACTGCTGGACCGCCAGGTAGACCAGGTAGGCCACGCCGAACCACTTGATCAGGCTGAAGGCCAGGGCCGAGGTCGCCAGGAGCGCGCCGACCCCCGCCGCCACGATGGCGATCTGCAGCGCCAGGCCCAACTGCAGGCCCAGGGCGTTCCAGTAGCCGCGCCAGAAGCCGTACTGCAGGCCGCAGGACATGGAGGCGATGGCGCCGGCACCCGGCGACAGGCTGATCACCCAGCACGCCACCAGAAAAGCCAGCCAGGTTTCAAGGGTCATGCAGGGCACCTCGAAGCTAAAGGTCAGAATGCAGGTTGTAAGCGCACCATAACAGGGCAAGACCCTGCTGTGTAGGGGGCGCATAAGCGACAGGCTTCGCGAGGCGTTTTGCGCTTTTCGTCGGGTTATGCTGCGCTAACCCGACCTACGCAAAGCGCTCATTGGTGTACTGCCTTCGGCGAGTACAGCCTACTTGCACGGTGGCGCATCCCGCCGAAGCGGTGCGCTGCGCGCGCCCCGATTCGCCCCCTCAGGATAGCGCTTCCAGCTCCTGCTGCATGCGCTCCAGCTCTTCCAGGGCAGCCAGCCAGGCCTCCTCCAGCTCGCCTTCGCGGACCTTCAGGCGGGCCTGGGCGGCCAGCTGTTCGCGCAGCTCGTCCTTGCGCGCCACCTCGTAGATCGCGCTGTCGCCCAGCCGGGCCTCGACCTGGGCCAGTTCCCCGTGCAGGGTGCCCAGCTCGCGCTCGAGCTTGTCCGCCTCGCGCTTGTGCGGCGCCAGTTGCTGGCGCAACACCGCGGCCGCCTGACGCTGGGCCTTCTTGTCCGGCTTGTCGGCCGGCGAGGCCGAAACCCCGACCGGCGCCTGGCGCGCCCGGTAGTCGACCAGCCAGCGGGCATAGTCGTCCAGGTCGCCATCGAATGCCTGGATGCAGCCATCGGCGACCAGGAGGAATTCGTCCGTGGTGCTTTTGAGCAGGTGGCGGTCGTGGGAGACCACCAGCACCGCGCCGGAAAAATCCTGCAGGGCCATGGTCAGGGCCAGGCGCATTTCCAGGTCCAGGTGGTTGGTCGGTTCGTCCAGCAGCAGCAGGTTGGGCTTGCCCCAGGCAATCAGGGCCAGGGCCAGGCGGGCCTTTTCGCCACCGGAGAAATTCAGCACCGGTTCGTCCAGGCGCGCGCCACGGAAATCGAAGCCACCGAGAAAATCACGCAGGGTCTGCTCGCGCTCGCTCGGCGCCAGGCGTTGCAGGTGCAGCAGGGGGCTGGCCTTGGCATCCAGGGAGTCCAGCTGATGCTGGGCGAAGTAGCCCACCACCAGGTTCTCTCCACGCACCAGACGGCCACCCAGGGGCTGCAGCTCGCCGGAGAGGGTCTTGATCAGGGTCGACTTGCCGGCACCGTTGGGCCCCAGCAGGCCGATCCGTGCACCGGGCGCCAGCTGCAGCTTGACCTTCTCCAGCACAGCCCGCTCGCCATAGCCCAGACGCCCCTCGGACAGGTCCAGCAGCGGGCTGGAAATCTTGTCCGATTCGCGGAAGCTGAAATCGAAGGGCGAATCGACATGGGCCGCGGACAGCTCTTCCATGCGCTCCAGGGCCTTGATCCGGCTCTGGGCCTGACGGGCCTTAGTCGCCTGCGCCTTGAAGCGGGCGATGTATTTTTCCATGTGCGCGCGCTGGGCCTGTTGCTTCTCGTAGGCCTGCTGCTGCTGCGCCATGCGTTCGGCGCGGGTGCGCTCGAACGCCGAGTAACCGCCGCGGTAAAGGGTCAGCTTACGCTGCTCCAGGTGGCCGATGTGATCGACCACGGCATCGAGGAAATCCCGGTCGTGGGAGATCAGCATCAGGGTGCCGGGATAGCTCTTGAGCCAGTCCTCCAGCCAGAGGATCGCATCCAGGTCAAGGTGGTTGGTCGGTTCGTCCAGCAGCAGCAGGTCCGAGGGGCACATCAGTGCCTGGGCCAGGTTCAGGCGCATGCGCCAGCCACCGGAAAAATCGCCGACCGGCTTGTCCATCTGCTCGTTGCTGAAACCCAGGCCGGCCAGCAACTTGCGGGCCCGGGCATCGGCGCTGTAGCCATCGGCGCTGTCCAGTTCGGCATGCAGGCGGGCCTGGGCATCGCCGTCATGGGCCGCTTCCGCGACAGCCAGCTCGCGCTGCACCTGGCGCAGGCGCAGGTCGCCATCGAGCACGTAGTCCACGGCCAGGCGCTCGAGGGTTTCGATCTCCTGGCGCATATGGGCGATGCGCCAATCGGCGGGCAACTTGCAGTCGCCGGCGTCCGGGGTGATTTCGCCGAGCAGGAGGGCGAACAGGGTGGATTTGCCGGCGCCGTTGGCGCCGATCAGGCCGGCTTTCTGGCCGGGATGCAGGGTCAGCTCGGCGTCTTCTAGCAGACGCTGCGGGCCACGCTGTAAAGTGAGGTTCTGGATTCGAATCATAATGGCGGCGGAGTCTACCAGCTTCGCTCGCCCACCGCCTGGATAGCACCATGCCGACGGACCTGTGGCGTTTCGCCCAAAGCCTCTATGCCCGACCGGGCGTGGCAAGCGCTTGCCTGCGCTTGCAGGACGGCGGTGCCGATGTCTGCCTGCTGCTGTGTGGCGCCTGGCTCGAGCGCCGCGGGCTGGACTGTACGGCGCCCCGTCTGCAACAACTGCTGGCGCTGGCAGTCCCCTGGCAAGAGCAGGTCATCATGCCCTTGCGGCGGCTGCGCCAGGCATGGCGCACGGCCGCCGGCGGCGACCCCGAGCTGGACCGGCTGCGCGAACAGGTGAAGGCATTGGAACTGGACGCCGAACGGCAATTGCTGCTGCGCCTGGAAAGCCTGGTTCAGGCCTGGCCGGAGCAGCCGTCACAAAATGAAAGCGGACCCTGGCTGGAACGCCTGGCGCCCGCTGGGGAAGCCGCCTGCCGCGACGCGCTGCAGTTGCTGCGCGCAGCGGCAGACTCGGCTTAGGCGCTAGGCGCGGTGCTGCCGTTGGTGG
>DATDTH010000784.1:0-3219 GCA_035290985.1 Pseudomonas sp.
GGTGGCGCCGTGGCGCGCGCGCAGCACCACGCGGGTGCCGGGCATGAACACTTCGTGACTGGCGCTGATGGCGATGCGTTCGCCACCCTTCTTGCTCGCCGAATCGGGACTGACGCTGTACTTGACCTGGTCCAGGGCCTGTTCGGCGCCCACCAGCAAGGCACCGAGGTAATCCTCGCGCAGGCCGCCATCGTCCAGGCGCAGGTGCCACTGACCCGGCGTCAGCGGCAGCAGGTCGAGGGCATGGGCGGCGATTTCCAGGCGCTCGGCGCTGACCCACTGCAGATCGATCGGGTACTGGTTGATAAAGCCCTTCACCGTGCCGGAGAAGCCGGTACCGTGAATGACCACGGCGTCCTGGGCGCCGCGGTGGAAGCTGGCATTCTCCAGGTGGCTGATGCGCGGCTGGCTGGCGCCGGCCGGTGCCACGCGGAAGTCGACCTGATAGGGCGCCCACAGGCCACTGCCGCGCAGGTTGCGCGCATCGTTCAGGCGCAGGCGCAACTGGGCCCCCGGGGTCGGCGTGAAGCGCAGGCGCACGCGGCTCGCCGACTGGCCATCGCCGTTCAAGGCTTCGACCGTGGGGGCGGCCAGGGCCTGTTCGCTCGCGCCCAGCTCGGAAAGCTGCAGCGCGCCGGGCAGCGCCAGGGACTCCAGGGTCACCGGCTCGTTGAAGCTCAGTTCCAGGGCCTGTTCACCGGCCGGCAGTACCCCGCCCTGCTTGACCGAAGCGTCCAGCACCAGTGCGCCCGGCAGCTCCAGCAGGGTCAAGCCCTGGCCGCCGGAGCCGGCGACCAGGCGGTTGTTGAACAGGTCCAGGGCCTCGATGCGTTCCTGGTTACCGGCCGAGATCACCCGCGGCTGCAAGGGTTCGCGGATATCCAGCACCACCACCCCGCTGTCGGCGGCGACGAACAGCAGGCTGCCGGCCAGGCGCAGGCGCACACCGCGCCCCGCGGCGGCTTGCAGCTGCTTGCCGATGTCGACCCGCACGCGCTCCAGGGGCTGGTCGCGGTTGATGATTTCCAGGCCGCGGCTGCCAACCGCCACCAGCAGGTAACGGCCATACACCAGGGCATCCTGGGGGTTGGCCTCGAAGTCGTAGCTGCGCTGCTGGCTCGGGTCGAACAGGTTGAGTGTGCGGATCTCGCCTTGGGCGGCATCGCCGGCCGCGGCCAGCGACTCGCTCCAACCGGGGCAATTGACCCAGGCCGCACTGCGGATATTGCCGCCGCTGAGCAGCCAGCCATCGGCCAGTTGCAACAGGGCACCGCCCTTCAGGCCATCCGGACCGGCCAGGCGGACCGGATCAGCGCCGTCCCGGTAGTTGAGGGCGAGCAGCCCTTGACCACTGGAGGCACCGGTAGCGAAGACGCAGTCGCCATCGTCCGGCGGCCGGGCCTCGACCGAGGCGCTGGCGGCGAACAGGCCATCACCCTGCTTGACCAGGCGGCTGACCGGATTGGCCAGTTTTTCTTCCTGGATCACCTGCAAGCCGTTCTGCTCGTCCAGGTTCAGGCGGGCGACGCCCGCCAGACCACTGGCGACGTAGAGGCGCTTGCGCCAGGTGTTCTCTTCCCATTCCAGGGTCGGTGCGATACGGATCGAGTCGAGGGCGATGGGAAAGTCCTGAGCGGCCTGACGATCGAGGATCTCCTGTTCCTCTTCGCTCGGCTCCAGCGAACCGCTGGCGAGGAAGCCCTTTTCCATACGTTGGTAGATCGCCATGGCCTGCAGTTTCAGGCTCAGGCGCTGGGCGTCGCTGGGCAGGGCCGGCGTACCGCCAACCAGCTGCGGCTTGCTCGCGTCCTGCACGGAAAAGGACGCGGCGCGGAAATTGTCCGGCAACCAGCCACCGCCTGGCAGCGCCTGGCGACTGAACCCCTGCATCAGGTAACCACCGTTGGTCACCGCCACGCCGGTCTGTTGATCGATCCAGATATCACTGGGGAAGATCAGCGAGGGGTGCAGTTCGGAGAGTTTGCGCAGGCCGTAGCCGAAGCTCTGGTCGCCATTCAGGCGGCTCTGGTTGCCATAACGGTCCTCGCCCAGCACTTCCACCTTGCCCGGCGCGCCGCGCGGCGAGGTGACCCGCATATGGTTGCTGGCCAGCACTTCGATGCGGCCGACCGGCAGGCCACCGAAGCGCACCTTGAGCCCGTCCATCACGCTGTTGCCCGGCTCGAACCCTTCACCGGTGATGGTCACCGTGGTGTCGCCAGCGACCGGGCCCCACAGGGGCGCGAGCGCGTCGAGGCGGATGGGCGCATCCACCAGCAGCGCGCCTTCGAGCACCGCCTGCTGCTGCACGCCGTCACGCACCACGGCCAGGGTCAGATTGTACTGGCCGGCGCGCGGCAGCGGCGGCACACCGACGGTCAGGACCGCCGGCGCGCTGTCGTTGTCGCGGCTGACGCCTTCGATCTGCAGCGCCTGGTCGCCCAGGTACAGGTGGACCTGGGCCAGGTTGGCCGGCAGGCCGCGCACGCTGACGGTGATGATGCTGGCCTGGTCGCGGGCCACCCGACGCGGCACCACAGCTTCCAGGGCCAGAACCTCGTCCCGGGCGCCGCGGTAGGTCAGGCCGACCCGCTGGGTCTGCGCCAGGCTGTGCAACAGCAGCGGGCTGCGGCCGATCATCGGCTTGACCGAGGCCAGTCCGGCCTTGACCACCAGGGTCAGGCGATCGCCCGCCTTGAGGTTGTCGGCGGCGCTGCTGGCCAGGATCAGCTTGGCGTCGTTGCTGAGGATCTGCACCTCGGTGGAGAGGGTTTCGCCTTGGGGGCCCAGCAGCAGGAACTGCTGCAGGTTGGCCGGATACAGGTCGATGGCCTTGCTGAAGCGCGCGATGACTTGCAGGCTGCCATCGGGTTGGCGATCGAGAATGCCATTGCGCGGGTCGACCATATGCAGGCGCAGCAGCACGTCCGGCACCACCTGCAGCACGCTGCCCTGGGCATCCAGGCCACCGCCGAGCGCCGAATAGGCATCCGCCACCACGCTTTCCACGCTGCCGCCGGCCGGGGCCGCCATGCTGCGCCCGGCGCGGGGGCGCAGCGGATCGGTGACATCGATGGTCAGCACGCCCTTGGTGCCGAGGGCCACATAGAGGGTGTTGCCATTGAAGTCGAGGTCGTAGGCGTAGCCGATGTCGTTGACCCGCGCCACCACCTGGGGTTTGGCCGGGTCCAGCAGGTCGACCACGGCCACGCCGCTGGC
>DATDTH010000785.1:0-6014 GCA_035290985.1 Pseudomonas sp.
CCCTGGCCGGGCACCCAATGGCACCCGCCGCTCCATGGGCAAACGCTAGAAGCGCGCCCTCTCGCCAGCCGCATGAACGACCTGCACTACGAGCGCCTGCCCCTGCTCCAGCGTCCGTTGCTGGACAAGTTCTACCGGGGCCATGGCTCGCCCATGCGCGCCGGCAACCAGGGACAACCCTGGATCGCCCGGCACGGCGAGATCATCGCCGCCCTGTACCTGACGCCCATTGCCCAGGGCCACTGGCTGACCGGCTTGTTCGTCGCACCGAACGCACGGCGCCAGGCCATCGCCAGCACCCTGGTCCGCCAGGCCCTGGGCCAGGTGGAGGGTCCCGTCTGGCTGTTCTGTCACCCCGCGCTGACGGCGCTCTACCAACCCCTGGGTTTCCAGCCGTGCCCGCACCTGCCCACGGCGCTCGCCGATCGGCTGACCCGCTATTCGCGCAGCAAAACCCTGGTGGCCTTGCAGGCCGGTGGGTTTTTGTAGGGGGCAAGGTGCTTTACGTAGATACCGTCTTGCGGTCCGGCCAGCAAGGGGCCGTTTACGTAGCCCAGATAAGCCTTGGCGCAATCCGGGACTGCAGGTTTCGCCGAAGCGCTGCGGTGCGCGTAGCGTAGCGACGCCCGGCACACCCTACGGGGCCCCGTTCCACCCTGACCTATAGGTTTCATCGAGGCGCTTTTCGTAGGGCGGTGTTAGCCGCGCAGACAGCCGATCGGGCAAACCACGCCGCACCCGCCGCGCGGCGTAACCCGCCAAGGCGAATATTCACCTCGCCCCTTTTTAGAGGGGCCGCGGCCCGCATGATCCTACCCAGCTGGTCAGGAGCTTATGACGCGCCAGACCGTTCCAAATAGTCCCGCCGACCTGGCCGCTGTGCCAAGTATGCCAAATCCGGCGACATATATAGCAAATCGCCACCGCTCCGACGAAGCCGCTCACGCGGACCGACACGGCCGGTGTACAGTCTTGCCTAGTGTAAAAAGCAACCAAGGCTCAGGGCGTCCTGAATGTTCGAACGCTTAAAAAATGACTTTCAGCTATCGATCATCAGCGCCATGGGCCTGTTCGCCATGCTGGCAATCTCGCCCTATGCCATCTATCGGATGCTGCAGGGCAACTGGCTGGTCGGCATAGTCGACACCATCATGGTGACCTGCAGCCTGTTGGCCGTGGCCGTGGCCTGGCGCACGGGCGACACCGTCAAACCGGGTATCGGCATCGCCATCATCGTATCGATCGGCGTCGTGCTGGTCGCCCTCAACCTGGGCGTCAATGGGCTGTTCTGGGTCTATGTGGTGATCCTGTTCAACTTTTTCACGGTTACACCGATCAAGGCCATGCTGCTGATCCTGTTGGTGCTGACCGCCCTGGCCACCCATGCACTGCTACTCCCGGGCCAGGTCTTCGCCTCGGACTACCAGATGCTCTCCTTCCTCGTCACGAGCCTGACCGCCAGCGGCTTCGTGTTCATTTTCGCGACCCGCATGCGCAACCAGCGCGATCAACTGCAACTGCTGGCCACCCTCGACCCCCTGACCGGCGCTGGCAACCGTCGCTCCATGGACAACGAACTAAGAACGGCCATTGCGGCCAGGCGGCGTCATCGCACCGGTTATGCCGCGTTGATCATGGACCTCGATCACTTCAAGCGGGTCAACGATCAGTTCGGCCACCCGGCCGGGGATCGGGTGCTGATGGATTTCGTGCAACTGATCAAGACGGTTTCACGCCAGGAAGATCGGTTGTTCCGCCTCGGCGGCGAGGAGTTCCTGTTGTTGCTGCCCAACACCGACACCGCGGGCCTGCAAGCCATCGCCCAGAAGGTGCAAGAGTCGGTCGCCAACCAGTTGCGCAGCCCCGGCGAGGTCGTCACCGTATCCCAGGGCGGCGCCGTGCTGCGTCACGACGAAACCGTCGAGAACTGGCTGAAGCGGGCGGACGAATGCCTCTATCAGGCCAAGAGCAGCGGCCGCAACCGCGCCGTCATCGACACGCAGGACAAGGCCGCCCTCGACAGCCAGGCGCTGCGCGTCGAGGGCGGCATTCGCTAAAAGGCGATGTAACGGATCGGACGAGCGGCGGTTCCGATCATCGAATACTGGCCTAGGGTTCAGGCTCAGGAGTTGACCCACACGGATGAGACATCAACATGACCGGTACCCCCGCAAAAATATTGCTCGGCCTGCTATTGACCTCGATCAGCGGCCTATCCCCCGCAGTGATCCAGACGGCCGCAACACCCCCGCAAATCGACTCACAGCCCCGCTACATCATCAAATATAAAAGTCCCGCCGAGGCCAAGGCTGCCTTCAGTCTGTCCGCCGCCCAGAGCATCCTGGCCAGGGCCCAGGCCAGCCCGCTGATGCACTTGCCCGAAGCCGCCGCCAGCGTGGCCCTGCTCGATGCAGGCCAACTGGCCCTGTTGCGGGCCGACCCGGGGGTCGAGTATGTCGAGCTCGACCCCAAGCGCTTTCTGATGGCCGAACAAGTCCCCTATGGCATCCCCCTGGTGCAGGCACCGCTGGTCTCCGACGGCAATATCGCCAGCCGCAAGGTCTGCATAGTCGACACCGGCTACAACCTGGGCCACCAGGACCTGCCCTCCAGCGGCATCACCGGCGATGACGGCTATGGCAGCTACGACACGGGCAACTGGTACGACGATGGCCACGGCCATGGCACCCATGTCGCCGGCACCATGAGCGCCCTGGGCGGCAATAACCTGGGCGTGGTCGGGGTGAGCCCCTCTGGCAACCTCGGCCTGCATATCGTCAAGGTCTTCGACAACAACGGCAATTGGGCCTATGGCTCCGACCTGGTGGCGGCGATCCAGCAGTGCCGGACCGCAGGCTCCAATGTGATCAGCATGAGCCTGGGCGGCGGCGCACCCTCGACCACCGAGCGCAGCGCCATGGACAGTGCCTTGGCCGCTGGCGTGCTGGTGGTGGCCGCCGCCGGTAACGACAGCAGCAGCGGCCTGTCCTACCCGGCGGCTTACGAATCGGTGGTCTCGGTGGCGGCGGTGGACAGCGCCAGTAACAGGGCGAGTTTCTCCCAATACAACGCCGATGTGGAAATTGCGGCACCGGGGGTCGGGGTGCTCTCCACCACCCCGAACAATACCTATGGCTACATGTCCGGCACCTCGATGGCCACGCCCCATGTTTCCGCGGTCTATGCCCTGGTATGGAGCCAGCACACCCAGTGCACCGCGGCGCAGATGCGCCAGGTGGTCAATGCCACCGCACGGGATCGCGGCACGGCCGGCCGGGATGTCTATTACGGGCACGGGATCGTCCAGGCCAAGGCCGCCAGCGATGCCATAGCAGCCAACGGCTGCGAGGTCGGTGGCGAAAATCCCGGCCAGGGCGAAACCCATCCGAACCTGTCGGCCCGCACCGGCAAATGGCTGTACCACAGCTTCAATATTCCAGCCGGCACCAGCCGCCTCGAAGTGCGCATCAGCGGTGGCAGCGGCAATGCGGACCTCTATACCCGCCTGGGCAGCCGCCCGAACTACTTCCGCTGGAATTGCCGTCCCTACAAAAGCGGCAACGAGGAAGTCTGCACCCTGGACAACCCGAGCGCCGGCACCTGGTATACCGGCCTGCGCGCCCGCAGCCAGTTTTCCGGGGTGACGCTGAGCTGGCAGTACCAATAACCCCTGGATGATCGTTCCCACGCTCCGGCGTGGGAACGCCGCCCGGGACGCTCCGCGTCCGGCCACACCCGCGACATACCCAAGCGCAAAAACCCAATTGGATGCATGCCACATACGCCGAGCCGCCGGACTTAGAGCCCACCGCTAGCGTTCGGGCTGCTCTTGCTTGCAGCTCATGACTTGTAAGCTTGCGCTGCTTTCCTATCGTCCCATCGAGCACATCGGCTGTAACGCCGCGCCCGTCGGCCAGTCTATTGTTGGCATTCCCCAGCCGAGAATTCCTATGAACCGCCGCACCCTGCTTCAGGGCATCGCCCTTTTTCCCGCGCTGTCGCTGCTCAGCGTCCCGACACGGGCCGCCTCGACCGGCACCGCAGCCACGCTCAGCCCACTGGACAAACCCCATGAGACCTGGCGTGGGCAGGTCTCGCCCGAGGCCTATGCGGTGCTGTTCGAGGAAGACACCGAGCGCGCCGGCAGCAGCCCGCTGAACAAGGAAGCCCGCGACGGCAGCTTCCTCTGCGCCGCCTGCTACCTGCCGCTGTTCGACAGCCAGCACAAATTCGACAGTGGCACCGGCTGGCCGAGCTTTACCCAGCCGATTGCCGGCCACACCGCCTTCAGCAAGGATTTCAAGCTGTTCTTCCCTCGCACCGAGTACCACTGCGCCCGCTGTGGCGGACACCAGGGCCATATGTTCGACGACGGCCCACCACCGCGCGGTGAACGCTGGTGCAATAATGGCGTGGCACTGCGTTTCGTGCCCCGCGACGAACCCCTGCCGGCACTGAGGAGCTGATCATGCCGAGACTCAGTATCCCTACCCAGTGGCTGCACACCCTGGCCGCCAAGGCCGCCCCCCTGTTGCTGGTCAGCCTGCTGGCGGCCTGCGGCCCCAGCGCCGCCCAATCCCCGAAGCCCCAGAACCCGGCTACCGCTCCGAACGCCGGCGCTGTCGCGGTATTCGCGGGCGGTTGCTTCTGGTGCACCGAGTCCGATTTCGACAAGGTGCCCGGCGTGCTGTCGACCACCTCCGGCTATATAGGCGGCACAGTGGTCAACCCCAGCTATGAGCAGGTCTCGTCGGGTACCAGTGGGCATCTCGAGGCGGTGCAGGTGCGTTTCGACCCGGCTAAGACCAGCTACGCCAAACTGCTGGAAGCCTTCTGGCCGACCATCGACCCCCTGACCCCCAACCGCCAGTTCTGCGATGGCGGCCCGCAGTACCGCAGTGCGATTTTCTACGGCAACGCCGAGGAACAGCGCCTGGCCGAAGCCTCCAAGGCCGACCTGCAGGCCTCGGGGCGCTTTGCCCAACCCATAGTGACGGAAATTCTGCCGGCCACCCCCTTCTACCCGGCCGAGGACTACCATCAGGACTACCACAGCAAGAACCCGGTGCGTTACGCCTACTACCGCAACGGCTGTGGTCGCGACCAGCGCCTGGAGCAGCTCTGGGGCCAGCAGGACTAAAGGCCCACAAAACTGAACGCCGACAAAGTAGCTCGGCAAGTCGGGCGCAAAGGGCGGATAATCGCAGCCGATTATTCGCCCGGGTGACCTAGGCCCCGTAGCGGACGAATCGGCGGCTCGCCGCACACAAGGCCGGTAGCACCGGCATGGATCCGAATTTTCAAGGTGCAGAAGTGGCATGAAAGTCGACAAGAAGGCAGCTATCGCTCGCCGCAACCAGGAACTGGGCGCCGCGGTGCTGGGTGTGAACAACAGCCATTTCGCCGCGATCAATCTGAACAGGAACATCTGGTGGTTCGACATCCCGGTCGGTCGACTGGCCGTGGGCCAATACGAATTCATCCACCTGCTGCTTCACCACACCCAGACCGACGCCCTGCATCACCTGCGCATACCGACCCTGTTCCTGCGCACCGGGCTGGACGGCCTGGTCGTCCGTCACCCGGGCACGCGCAAGGCCACGGTCAGCCTGGAACTGTCCGCCGACAAGGACTCCTGGCTGCAGGATGTCCGGCCCACGGGCACGAGCATCAAATTCGCCGAGTTCGTGCAGAAATAACGGCTGGTCGGCTCCGGGGCAAAGAATGCTCAGGCGCAACGGCCCCCGGCCCCCTGCATTGGAGGGCCGCCAACGCCTCTACCTGGCCGTTCCAGGAGTAACGAATTCCTCAAGCCTCGCCCCAAAACCTCTGCATCTCGCTAAGTATTTGAAGAAAAAAGGGTTTTTTAAATTAAACATTGACAGCCCGGCGCTCGACTGTAGAATGGCCAGCGCGGGATGGAGCAGTCTGGTAGCTCGTCGGGCTCATAACCCGAAGGTCGTCGGTTCAAATCCGGCTCCCGCAACCAAACAATGAAAGGCCACTTGAAAAAG
>DATDTH010000786.1:0-4714 GCA_035290985.1 Pseudomonas sp.
AGTCGTGGAACAGGTAATAGAGCATCTGCGAGAAGGCGATGGTCGCCATGATGAAGAAGATGCCCGAGGTGCGGATGATCAGCAGGCCCATCAGCAGCGCAGCTGCGGCGCTGACGCCCAGGCACAGCAGCAGCGCCAGCCAGAAGTTCACCGCCTCGAACTCCGGGGCGAACAACACCAGGCTGTAGCCGGCGATGCCGAAGAAGGCCGCCTGGGCCAGGCTGACCATGCCGGTCACGCCCACCAACAGGTCGAGGCTGAGAGCGACCAGGGCGAGAATCATGATGTGGGTCAGTTGCTGCAGGTGGAAGGATACTGTCGATCCCAAGCCATAAGCAATTGCTGTTGCTGTTGCTGTTGCTGTTGCTGACAGGACATGGACATGCCATAGCGATCCTACGTGTAGAAGGTCGGGCAAGCGACCAAGCCTTTCACTTCATCACGCGGCACTGCTGCTCGCCCTACGAAATCAATGCGGGTACTACACGTTCCGTAATAAGGGACTGTGGCACCATGCCATAAAGGAAGTTGCTTCGCCTCACCGACTGACGGATAGCGGTTGGTCAGGTCAACTTTCATGGCACGGAAGACGGGGTCACCAGCTACGCAGTTCTTACGACCTTATGTGCCTCTGCTTGAAGATTTCTGCCAGTGGCTATTACGACTGGAGGGATCGTGATCCAAGCCCCGAATGCTCGCCTGATTGCGACCGAGCGAATTCAATGATGGTAAGTACGCCAACGGCCTGCTTTGCCAACTGCCCTACCCGACCGATGACACGCGTTTGATCATTGCAGCGGCACAGGAGGGAATCAAAAGGCTGTAACGAGAGGGTTTCAGCTATGCCAAAGCCCAAGTGTTGCTGCTAGACCTGTGTAAGCGTGATGAGTACACACAGGATCTATTCGCACAGGAACAGCCAGCTCGAACAGAAAAGCTAATGAGCACATTGGATGCAATCAACGGTCGCTGGGGCGCCTTAAATCATCGCACCAAACCATCTTAGAGAGAGTTCACCGTCGCCCCTAACATGGCATAGGTGATGGATATCACCTTTATCCATACCAGCAGGACTGGCTGTGAAGGCAGCATTACTTCGCCTAATCTAGCGCGGCGGGATTAAAAAGGCGCAGAGCCTAGGTGTAGGACTCCGCGCAACGCTCAATCGTTAGAAATGTTAGGCACCTAGCTCGAACAGGGGGCGCTGTCGACGCGGATACAGGCCTCCAGACTCTGGTTGCGCGGCAACAGCCGTGAGAAGTAGACGGTGACGTAGAAATAGCCCGCGTCAATCTTTGTCTGCGCCACAACCGATGTAGCATGCCCGGGTTTTATAGACCGGGCCAAGATTAATGATGCTCGCCAAGTGGGGCCTGAGCGAGAATCACGTGCCTATTCGCCGGGCTCTTAGATACCACCCAGGCAGAGGTACTTGATCTCCAGGTAATCCTCAATGCCGTACTTGGATCCTTCGCGACCCAGGCCGGATGCCTTGATACCACCGAAAGGCGCAACTTCATTGGAGATCAGCCCAGTATTGACGCCGACCATACCGTATTCTAGGGCTTCGGCCACACGGAACACGCGCCCCATATCGCGGGCATAGAAGTACGAGGCCAGGCCGAACTCGGTGTCATTGGACATCGCGATCACGTCGGCCTCGTCCTTAAAACGGAACAGCGGCGCCAGCGGACCGAAGGTTTCTTCCTTGGCTACGGCGGCGTTATTCGGTACGTCAATGAGGATGCTCGGCTCGAAGAAAGTGCCACCGAGGGCGTGCGGCTTACCACCAGCGAGTAGCTTGGCACCCTTGCTAATGGCGTCGGCAATGTGCTCCTGGACCTTGGCCACCGCCTTGGCATCGATCAGAGGGCCGGTGGTGATACCTTCGTCCAAACCGTTACCAATCTGCAACTTAGCTACCGCGATTTTCAGCTTCTCGGCGAAGGCATCGTATACGCCGTCTTGGATATACAGGCGGTTGGCGCACACGCAGGTCTGGCCATTGTTGCGGTATTTGGAGATCAGTGCGCCTTCCACTGCCTTATCAAGGTCGGCATCATCGAATACGATGAACGGCGCGTTTCCGCCCAGTTCTAGCGACACCTTTTTAATGTCCTTGGCACATTCGGCCATTAGCTGGCGACCAATTTCGGTGGAGCCAGTAAAGCTCAACTTGCGCACGATCGGGTTGCTAGTCAGTTCGCTGCCGACTTCGCCAGCACTGCCAGTGATTACACTGAACACGCCTTTGGGGATCCCGGCACGCTCGGCCAGCACTGCCAACGCCAGCGCCGAATAAGGCGTTTGCGACGCTGGCTTGAGCACCATGGTACAACCGGCGGCCAGGGCCGGGCCGGCTTTACGGGTGATCATGGCTGCCGGGAAGTTCCAGGGTGTAATCGCTGCCGTTACGCCGATGGGCTGTTTGATCACGATCAGGCGTTTGTCCGGTTGGTGGCCGGGAATTACGTCGCCATACACGCGCTTGGCTTCTTCGGCGAACCACTCAAGGAAGGACGCCGCGAAAGCAATTTCGCCCTTGGCTTCGGCAAGTGGCTTACCTTGCTCCATGGTCATGAGACGACCCAGGTCGTCCTGGTTTTCAATCATCAGTTCAAACCAGCGGCGCAGTTTGTTGGCGCGGTCTTTAGCTGTCAGTGCACGCCAGGCTGGCAGGGCATGATCTGCTGCTTCGATGTCTCGACGGGTTTCCGCTGCCCCCATCTTCGGCACACTACCCATAACTTCGTTGGTGGCCGGATTGGTGACCTGAATGGTCTGGCCGCTGTCCGCGTCCAACCAGGTTCCGTCGATATAAGCCTGTTGGCGGAACAATTGGGTATCTTTGAGTTGCATGGCGTGCTCCTTCGCAGACTGCATTCAGTGCTGCTCAGCTATTTTCCAAGCTATGAATTTAAGCCGAGGAGAGCCACATAAAAGCAATTCTCTCCTCCCCCGGATTGATCTAACCAACCCACTGAGTGGTGTCGTCCAGCGCCCTGGCAAAGCGCTCTACAATCATTCCGACTTCCTGTTCGTTGACGATTAACGGCGGGCAGAAGGCCACGGCATCACCCATGGCGCGAGTAATCATGCCGTGTTCCTGGGCTCTGCCGGCCATGTAGCGTCCGAGGGTGCCTAGCGCCTGATACGGCGCCTTGCTCACGCGATCGCCAACTAGTTCTACCGCAGCGATCAGTCCACAACCGCGAATTTCGCCCACCAAGGGATGATCGATGAAATGCTGTAGGCCGCTGCGCAACAACTGGCCCATTTGCGCCGCATGCTCGACCAGGCTCTCCTCTTCAATAATCTTCAGGTTCTCCAAGGCCACGGCAGTAGCTACCGGATGACCGCTGCCGGTGAACCCATGCCCAAGCGCGCCAAGCGCTTGGCTCTGATCAGCGATGCCCTCAAATACTGGGGCATTGATCAGAATCGCCGCTATCGGCTGATAAGAAGATGACAGTTGCTTGGATAACACCATGATGTCCGGCTGGATACCAAAGGTCTGGCTGCCAAACATCTGCCCGGTACGCCCAAATCCACAGATTACCTCATCGGCGATAACCAGGATGTCGTACTTACGGCAAACTTTCTGGATCTTCTCCCAGTAGGTACGAGGCGGCACTATGACACCGCCAGCGCCCATCAATGGCTCGCCAATGAACGCTGCGATAGTCTCCGGGCCTTCGGCGAGAATCTTCTGCTCGAGCTCGACGGCAAGGCGGTCAGCGAAATGCTCTTCACTTTCACCGGCAAGGGCGAAACGATAATGGTGCGGGCAGCCGACATGCAGGAAGCCTGGAAGCGGCAGGTCGAAACCGCGCTGGTTGCCTGGAAGGCCAGTCAAGCTTGCGCTGGCGACGGTGATGCCGTGGTAGCCGTTGACCCGACTGATGAACTTCTTCTTGTCTGGTTTGCCTAGAGCGTTATTGAGGTACCAGACCATCTTCACTACAGTATCGTTAGCCTCGGAACCGGAGTTGGTGAAGAACACCTTACTCATAGGCACCGGCGCCATCTCGATCAGCTTTTCGGCTAACTCGATACTCGGGCGATGCGATTTGTGACTGAACAGGTGATAAAACGGCAGGGTGTTGAATTGCTGCTCAGCTGCCTTGATCAGACGTTGATTGCTAAAGCCAAGCGCGGCGCTCCACAACCCAGCCATCGCCTCGATATAACCCTTGCCCTGATCGTCATAAACATAGATACCCTCCCCGCGCTCGATGATCAGCGGGCCAAGCTCCTGATGAAGGCGAGCATTGGTGTAGGGGTGCAGTTGATACTGAATGTCTTTTTCTGGCAGCGAGGATACTGACTGGTTCATGGGGCGCTCTCAATATGACTAACAAGCATGGTTTCTGGGAGTAGCCTTATAAGTAGGCATCCGGCTTTTGATCACAATCACACACTTCAATTCGGTAACGAGTTCAGTAACGATGACTTGGCTCGGGGACGTTAAGTGCACTAGCCGATAGCCTATTAGACTGAGCCGGTGCGGGGCTTGTCGTCTTGCGCACAGTCTTGTTCGTTCCAGTGCACTGCCGAATTCGCCCCGCACTGCCTCATGCGGGATGTTGGTTTTTTACAAACCTGGGTAGCCCCTGCAGCTGTGCATCAATCTGCTTGATGATGTAGGCGCCTATGGGAATTGCAGAGGTAGCCGCCGGCGATGGTGCATTGCAGACGTTGACGCTACGGCGGG
>DATDTH010000787.1:0-4199 GCA_035290985.1 Pseudomonas sp.
GCACCAACAGCAGACCCAGGAGCGCCACCGGAAGCAGCACCAACAGAGCCAGGGCCAACCAGGGAGAGGCGGCCAGTCGCGGACTGGCCTCGACCGCGGCCAGCCCACGCAGCCAGAAGCCGTCGTGCTGGATACGCCGACGCCAGGCGGAAAATTTCTCGACCCAGATCATCAGCAAAAGCACCAGAAAACTCATAGCCCCTCCTCTCCATTGATCAATGCCGCGCGCAACCGGGCCCAGTCGAAAGCCGGACCGGGATCGGTCTTGCGGCCAGGCGCAATATCACTGTGACCGCATATACGCGCCAGGGTGATCCCTGGATAAGCCGCTTGCAAGTGCCGGGTCAGTTCGATCAGCGACTGGTACTGCGCCTCGCTGAAGGGCATCTCGTCCGTGCCCTCCAGTTCGATCCCGAGGGAGAAGTCGTTGCACTGCTCGCGGCCGTCGAAACAGGACACCCCGGCATGCCAGGCGCGCTCCCGGCAGGAGACGAACTGGGTGATGGCACCGTCGCGCTCGATCAAAAAATGCGCGGACACCGTCAGGCTCGCGATAGTGGCGAAATACGGATGGTCTTCGGCCACCAGGCGGTTCTGGAAGAAGACCTGCACCTGGCCGCCCCCGAACTGGCCGGGCGGCAGGCTGATGTTATGGATCACCAGCAGGGAAACTTCCGCCGAGGGACGCGCATTGAAATTCGGCGAGGGACAGTGGCGGACGCCCTGACACCAGCCACTGACGGGGTCCAGCTGCATTGATCGAATCTCCTGGCATTGGGCCGGGCACGGCGCCCGGCTCAAGCCTAAAGCAGGTCCCGGCCACGACCAAGCCCCTTGAAACGACAACGCCCGGCACAGGGCCGGGCGTCTATCTGTGCAGGACCGAAACAACGCAAAATTTCGCGGGTTTCACCCGCCCTAAAGAGCTGGGGGCCGCCTGGCGAATGAATTCAGAACAGCGCTTTGCGTAGGCCGGGCAAACCGCGCAGCACCCGCCGCGCAGCGTAACCCGCCAAAGCGGAGTCAAGCCCCCACCTACAGGCCCTAGGCGCCCTTGAGCCGGCGCAGGTTGCCGATCACCGACTCCAGCGCGCGGTCGAACAGCAGCGCGTCGTCGAGCAGGCGTATGGCACCGCGACGAAACTCCACCGCCAGGCCCATGCGGGTTTTTTCCAGCACTTTCATTCCGGTCCGATTGACGAAGATGAACTTACCGGTGGACTTGATCATGGCCGCCAACTTGCAACGCAGCTTGTGCTCCTCGTCTTCCTGAAACTCCACCCAGCTGCCGACCCGCAGGTTGTCAACCTCAAGCAGCGCCTCGTCGTCGTCCGCCAGGCTGATCTCCGGCGCCATCAGCCGGTTCTCGTCCGGGGACTGCAGCACGATTTCCTCGATCACCTCGACCATCGCCGGCGGCTCCGGGTCGGGCTGCACTTCGGCAATGGCCCGGGGCGGTTCATCGCCCTCCGGGGTAATGACGGCATCCACGACAGGCACCGCTGTCAATTCGGGCTCAACCGGCAACTGTCGCTTGAAGCGCTGAAAGGCCTGGACATGCAGGATCTCCAGCTGGCTAAAAAAGCCGCTGGTGGCGAACGGATCGAAGGCCGCGCTGGTCATGCCCTCGCGCAGGGCCTTGAGCAGCCCTGGCACCAACTCCAGCAGACGCAGGCGCGCCTCGGGGTCTTCATGAGGCTCGACGCTCCAGACCAGATCATCCATGGTGGCCAGCGCCGCGGCCCATTCCGACGACTCGCAGCCGTGCTTGAGACAAGTCAGCATCAACACCTGACTCCAGGCTTCCTGCAGCAAACTGACCACGACCTGGGGCAGGGTCTTGCCGAGCAGGCGCTCGTTCAAGGCCTGCTCGACCTGGCGGCGAGCCAGTTCGGCCTTGGCGCTGCCCTCCTCGGCATCCCGGGTCCGCTGCTCCAGCAAATCGCTGCGGCGGCGCTCATCGCCGGTAAAGGCCAGGAACTCGGTGAGCAATTCGGAAAAGATCGCCGGGTCGTCGACAAAATCATGGAGCAGACGCTGCACCACATGCTCGATCTTCTGGTACAGGCTGTCGCGCCGGGCGTGATCCTGCTCGCCCCAGCCCAGGGCCGAGGCGGCGATTTCGTTGAGCAGGCGCCGCGCCGGATGGCTGCCACGACTGAAGAAGGTCTTATCCAGCACCGCCACCTTCAGCATCGGAATCTGCAGGCGGCCGATCAGGGCCTTGAGCGAGTCGGGCAGGCTGCGGTCATCGAGGATGAACTCGAACAGCATGGACACCAGGTTGATGACGTCCTCATCCACCTCACCGACCACCCGGGCCTTGCCGCTTTTCGCGCTGGCACGGGACAGCAAGTTTTCCAACTGGTTACGCAGATCGAAATCGTCCGCCTCCGCGCTTTCCACCGGCAGGCGCTGCTGCATATGGGACAGCAGGCGCAGCAGGTCATTGCTGGTAATAGGCATGGCATCGGCGGGGCGCCGCGAGGCCAGTCCGCTGCCACGCACCTGGGACAGCAATTCCTGCAGGACGCCGAAGACCTCCTGCACGCTTTCCTCAGCATAACCGCCCTCACTCTCACCCTGGGCGGTGGCGCGCGCAGCCGAGGAGGAGGCACGACCGGGGTTGCGACGCAGCGGTGGGGTCTTCAGTTCCGGCAGCACCCCGGCAGACACCAGGAATTGATTGGTTTCGCTATAGAGTTGATCCAGATCGCCCAGGACGAATCGCTCGAACAACTTGAGGATGATCAGCTTGACCCGGATTTCCACACCCAGACTGCCGCACGCGGCGAGGAAGAACTGGCACAGGCTGGTCGGTCCCAGGGGGTTGGACTTGTCGTCGAGTTTCTTGCTGATCAGGGCATTGAAGCGGGTGGTCAAATGACCCAGGGCCTGGCTGTCGCGGCTCATCACCTTGGACACCATGGTCTCCAGGGCGACCGTCTCCTCCAGCTCGTCGTTCTGCACCAGCGAGAGGGCTTCGACGCCCACCCCATCCAGGGGCGGCGGCTTGCCGACCTCGTATTGATTGAGCGCGGCGAACGCCTCGAAGACCTGCTGCAGGAAACCCCGCTCGATGCTCTTGCGCTTGAGTCGCAGGTCGCGCATGGCCTCGAAAAAGGTGTTCTGCTCGGAGTTGCTGGTGGCACGGTCGGCCATCTCGAACAGCGTGTCGTCCGCGTTATCGAACAGCGCCTGCAGCGCCTGCTTGAGCTGCTGAGCAGCCTTGTCCCGCACTTGAGTCAGGGCCACGGGCAATCTTCCTACCGGCGAAGTGGACGAGTGTTGCGGCGCCACCCGATTCAGGTGCACCACATTCGCATCGGTCTTCATTACGAGTCTCCCGCAGACGGCCCTGCATACTTTGCACAGCGCTCAATGGCCATCTTCACATCACGTCAAAGGCATGACGTCAAATTGAGAAGGTAAAAGCATTATGTGTCGAGGTTTCTATCCACGGGTCGATATTTTGACCCAGACATGACCTGCGTCACAGATGCACCCCTCCCAATTTACCAACGGTTACTCCCAGGGGACCGACGCCTATTCCGGCGAAAATTGCGCATCCACGCCAATGCCGCAGCATCACGGCGCGACAGCCCTTATAATCGCCCGACTTAGCCAGTGGAGCCTAGCATGCCGAACCTGATCCTCGCCGACCTCACCGCCGATATCGAGACCAGCGTGCGTCGCGCGCTGGCGGAGGACCTGGGCAACGGCGACCTCACCGCCCAATTGATTCCCGCCGACCGCCTGGCCCACGCCAGCGTGATCACCCGGGAGGCCGCGGTGATCTGCGGCACCGCCTGGGTCGACGCGGTCTTCCGTCAGCTCGATCCGCGGGTCGCCGTACATTGGCAGGTCGCCGATGGCGAGGCGGTCGCCGCCGACCAGACCCTGTTCACCCTGCAAGGCCCGGCTCGCGCCCTGCTCAGCGGCGAACGCAGCGCGCTGAACTTTCTCCAGACCCTGTCCGGGGTCGCCACCCGTTGCAGCCACTATGCCGCGCTGGTGCAGGGCACCGGGGTCAAGCTGCTCGACACCCGCAAGACCCTGCCGGGCCTGCGCCTGGCGCAAAAATACGCCGTCACCCGCGGCGGTTGCCATAACCACCGCATCGGCCTGTACGACGCTTTCTTGATCAAAGAAAACCATATCGCCGCCTGCGGTGGCATCGCCCAAGCCATTCAAGCCGC
>DATDTH010000788.1:0-3670 GCA_035290985.1 Pseudomonas sp.
AGCCAGCGCTGCAGTTCGGCGTCATTGGTCAACTTGACCAGCTCGCCTTCGATCAGCTGGCGCTCACGCGCATCGACATGCCCATCGGCCTTGGCCGCGGCCACCAGCGCCTTGAGAATACCCTGGCTATGTACCTCGACCTGCGGCGCCGGCAAGCGATCGAGGGTTTGCGGCTCGCCTTGCGGCGCTTGCGCCTGCTGCGCCTGCCAGTTGCCATAGGCCTTGTAGGCCAGCACACCGAGGGCGGCCAGACCGCCGTAGGTCAGGGCCTTGCCGCCGAGGTTACGTGCGCTCTTGTTGCCCAGCAGCAGGTCCAGGGCGCCCGCCGCCAGGGCCTTGCCCCCAGCACCCTGGAGCAGACCGCCCAGGTCACCCAGGCCCTTGCCAGCGCCATTACCACTCCCACCGAGCAGGCCGCCGAGGGCCTTGCCCAGGCCACCGGCCGCGCCGCCGGTGCTTTTCTGTTGCAACAGGTCCTGGCCGGATTTGAGCAATTGATCCAGCAAGCCACGGCTATTCATGACGCCCTCCAAGACGTTGATTGATCCGCGGTCGACTCTAACGCGCCCTCTTTACCTCGGCTTGCGCGAGAGTGCTTCCAGATATTGCACCCGGCCAGCCTGCTCGCCCCGGCGGACGCGTTGTTTTGCCCTTCCCACGGCGCATTAAGTGCCCAGCATCACAAATCCGACAAAAGCTGGCGGTATGCCATCGCTCGTACCAGCACGAAACCCGAAGTTGCAGTTATAAAGGCGGGCGACTTTTATCTCTGTGCCTGCGAAGACAAATGCCCCCAGCCCAGCCTCCTAGACGATCCGCCCTCCCCCCTGCCGCCCTGCGCGGGCTGCAGGCGGCGTTCGCGCTGCTCTGCCTGGCGGGCAGCCCGAGCCAGGCCGACAGCACCCAGCCCTCGGCCCTGGGCCAGGCGATAGGCGCGGCGACCCTGAGCAGCTGGAACGCGCTGATCGAACAAGGCGGAATCCTCGACGAGGCGGCCAAGCTGGAGGCCGTGAACGCGTTCATCAACCGTTCGGTCCTCTATGCCAGCGACCAAGTCATCTGGGGCGAGCACGACTACTGGGCGACGCCGGCCCAAACCCTGGAGCGTGGCGTGGGCGACTGCGAAGACTTCGCCATCGCCAAGTACTTCAGCCTGGTGCGCATGGGCGTACCCAGCGAAAAACTGCGGCTGACCTTCGTCAAGGCGCTCCAGCCCGGCAAGCGCGGCCAGGCGCATATGGTGCTGGCCTACTACGCGAATCCAGGTGCGCAGCCGCTGATCCTCGACAACCGCCAGGCCGCGATCGAACCGGCCAGCCGGCGCCCGGACCTGCTACCGGTCTACGCCTTCAACAACCAGGGCATCTTCCTCGCAACGGCGCCCCAGCGGATCAGCCAGCCGCCGCAGAAGCTGGCCCGCTGGCGCGATGTCAGCGAACGGGCCTTGGCCGAAGGCTCCCAGATGCCGGCCGCCAGCAGTCCGGCCCACAAGGGCTGATAGCTTTTCGTCGGGTTAGGCTGCGCTAACCCGACCTACATCGGCTTTTTCAGGCGGGATTAACTCGGTTCATACAAGGCTATTGATTCGTCATACCCGCGAAGGCGGGTATCCAGAACCCCAGAGCGCCAGACGCAGCTTTTGCCCCGGTGCGCTGAGCGCACCCTACGGACCGCGTTCCGGTTGGACGTCCCCTCCAGGCGCCATGCTTTTGTAAGGTGTGCCGCGCGCACCAGGAGGTCGGTGTGGCGGCGATGCTTCGGCGGTGCGCCCCCCTACGGACCACGTCCTGCCCGCAGCCCGCGGCAACACTGACCCGGCACAGCCGTCAGCCCGGAGCCCCGTCTTCGACGGCATTCAAGGCCGGTGCCGCTTGCTCCACAAGTCGATACCCCATGGCGCGATACCCGCGCTGGCGCTTGTCCCACATGCGCAGCAGCGCGGGGTGACCGGCATCCACGAAGTCGATGATCCGCACACTGCTCTTGTTGGCATGTTCACGGTGCAACCGGCCGGCATACTGTTGCAAGGTGCCCCGCCACGAAACCGGCATGGCCAGCACCAGGGTATCGAGCGGAGGATGGTCGAACCCCTCACCGACCAGCTTTCCGCTGGCGAGCAAGATACGCGGCGCATCGGCCGGCAGCGCCTCGAGTGCGCTGACCACCGCGGCCCGCTGCTTCTTCGACATCCGACCGTGCAGCACGAAGGGGGCCGTCCCATCCCCCGGCAATGCGGCCAAGAGCGCCTCCAGGTGCTCGGTGCGCTCCGTCAATACCAGCACCTTGCGCCCCTGGCTATAGGCGCCCTGAACTTCAGCCGCAATCGCCGCCGTTCGCCGGGAATCATGGGCAAGGTAACGGAACACTTCCTGAATGCCCGCCTCCTTCGGCAGATCGAGCCCCCGGTATGACATGCAGGGCCTGACCTCCAGATCCTGAGGGGCGCTCGCCGATCTGGACGCCGTATGGCGGATCGCCCCGCACTGCATGAAGATGATGGGGTGCTGCCCATCACGGCGGATGGGGGTAGCCGTGAGGCCGAGCACGAACCTAGCCTTGGCCCGCTGCAGAATCCCATCGAATGACACCGCTCCGACATGGTGACATTCATCGACTATGACCTGACCGTAGTCTTCGACCCGTGGGTCGATTCGTCCCTGGCGTGACAGCGACTGCATCACGGCGATGTCGATCTTGCCGGTCGGCCTGGCTTTTCCTGCGCCTATGGTTCCGATGACGCCAGGCTCGGCATTCAGAAAGAACTGCAGCCGCTCCTGCCATTGCTTCAGCAACTCGGTGCGATGCACCAGCACCAGGGTGTTGACCCCGCGTTGGGCGATAAGCGCGGCCGCTGTCACTGTCTTGCCGAACGCGGTCGGGGCGCAGAGCACCCCAATATCATGCGGCAACATCGCCGCTACGGCGGCCTCCTGATCCAGGCGCAGCGTACCGACAAAAGCCACCTCGAGTGCCGCCCCCGAAAACCGCTCATCGTGCAGATCGCAACCAATGCCCTGCTCCTGCAACAGCGCCTGCGCCGCGTCGAGACAACCCCGTGGCAGCGCGATGTGCTCGGGATAGTTCTGGGCACAGCCTATCACCCGGGGTTTATCCCACACCGGAAAGCGCATCGCTTGCGCCTTGTAGAACTCGGGATTCTGAAAGGCGGCGAGGCGGATCAGGCGATTGACCAGGGGTTGCGGCAACTGCGCCTTTTCGAAATAGACCTGATTGGCCAAGGTCACCTTGAGCGCCTGGGGCAAAGGGCCTATCAGCTTATGTCCCGCGGGCACTGGGCGCTGCCATGGCAGCTGTCGATCCTCTTCCTCGATAAAAGTCACATCCAGCGGATGAACACCGCCGGTGGCGAGCAAGAGTACCGGCTCGATGTCCTGTACCGGCATCGGCTGGATGGACGCCAGGTACGCCCATTGGTCCGGGTATGGGTGCAAGGCGGCATCGACGAATACCGTACAACCCTTCTCCCGGGCTTTCTTCTGCAAGGGCAAGGCGATCAGGTTGCCGAAACCGCCTCTGGGCATGCTGTCCTGATTCGGGAACAGCCTATCGTAGGAGGTCAATTTCAGTTGCCGGGTACGGGCACAGACATGACTGATGATGGCCGTGCCGAGGCGTCGCGCATCACGGGCGCAAACCCGCTGGGCGAAGA
>DATDTH010000789.1:0-2743 GCA_035290985.1 Pseudomonas sp.
GCCGATCCAGGACTCGCTCTACGGCTATCAGTCGGTGAATGTCGAAGCCCAAAGTGGCGACCCGCACTCGCTGCTGAACTGGACCAAACGCATGCTGGCGGTGCGCAAGCGGCAGAAGACCTTCGGCCGCGGCACGCTGAACATGCTCGCGCCGAGCAACAGGCGGATCCTCGCCTACCTGCGCGAATACAGTGGCAGCAATGGCGAGAGCGAGACCATTCTCTGCGTGGCCAACGTCTCCCGCGCCGCCCAGGCGGCGGAACTGGAACTCGCGGCCTTCGCCGGCGTGGTGCCGGTGGAGATGCTCGGCGGCAGCGCCTTCCCGCCAATCGGCCCGCAGCCTTACCAGCTGACCCTGCCGCCCTACGGCTTCTACTGGTTCCAGCTGGCCGCGGCCACCCAGATGCCCAGCTGGCATGTGCAACCGCCGGAAAGCCTGCCGGAGTTGCGCACCCTGGTGGTTAAGCAGCGGCTCGAAGAGCTGCTGGAAAAGACTTCGGCCCGACTGCTCAAGCAGGAACTGCTACCGGCTTACCTGGCCAAGCGCCGCTGGTTCGCCGGCAAGGACCAGCCGATCGGCTCGGTCGAGTTCCGCTATGCCCTGCGTTTCGGCGAACTGCCTCAGCCGGCGCTGTTCAGCGAGCTGGAACTGAATTCGGGTGGCAACCTGGAGCGCTACCTGCTGCCGCTGGGGTTCGTCAGCGAGGAAGCCAGCACGCCGCTGCAGCAGCAGCTGGCCCTGGCACGGGTGCGGCGTGGCCCCCAGGTCGGGCTGCTGACGGACGCCTTCAGCCTGCCCTGCTTCGTTCACCAGATACTCGACAGCCTGCGCGAGGGGGCCTCGCTGGTGTGCGGTGACGGTCGCCTGGCGTTCGTGTCCACGCCACAACTGGCGGCGCTGGCCGTGCCAGCGCAAGCCGAGGTGCGCTACCCGGCGGTCGAGCAGTCCAACAGCTCGGTGATGGTCGGCGGGGTCGTGATGCTCAAGTTGCTCCGTCACCTCGCCTCCGGCATCCACCCGGAGCTGGAGATGAGCGACTACCTGACCCGCCAGGGCTTCAGCCATATATCGCCCCTGCTCGGTTCGGTCAGTCATATCGACAGGAATGGCGAGCCGACCTTGCTGCTGCTGGCCCAGGGCTTCCTCAACAACCAGGGCGATGCCTGGGAATGGACGCAGAATGCCCTCGACCGGGCCATCCGCGACGAACTCGCTCTGGGCGTGTCCACCCTGGAAAGCCAGTACAGCGCCTTGCTGGAACTGCAGGCGTTCGCCGGCATGCTCGGCCAGCGCCTGGGCGAGATGCACCTGGCGCTGGCGACACCCACCGAGAACCCGGACTTCAGCCCGGAACTCAGCACGGCGGCGGATGCCCAGGATTGGGCACAGCGGATCGGCGCCCAGGCGAACGCCGCCCTGGACCGGCTCGAACGGCTCCGGGCCGGGCTCGCGCCTCGGGAGCTGGTCCTGGCCGAGGCGTTGCTGGCCCAGCGCGACGCCCTCGGGCAGCGGATCGAGGCCCTGGCCAGGCAAGCGGTCGGTGGCTTGCGCATGCGAGTACACGGCGACTTGCACCTGGGGCAGGTGCTGGTGGTGCAGGGCGATGCCTACCTGATCGACTTCGAAGGCGAGCCGGCTCGTCCGCTGGCCGAGCGGCGGGCCAAGCACAGCCCGCTCAAGGATGTGTCCGGGCTGTTGCGCTCCTTCGCCTACGCGGCGGCCATGGCCATGCGCAATGCCCAGGGCATCGACACCTCGGCGGAAGCCGACCAGGCCCGACGCCTGATAGTCGACAGCTACCTGGGCAATGCCGAAGCGGCCTTTCTGGCCGCCTATCGCCTGGCCGCTGCCGAGTTGCCCCACGCCTGGCAGGCGGCGGAGGGCGAAGCCGCCACCCTGGCCCTGTTCGGCCTGGAGAAGGCCGTCTATGAAATCGTCTATGAACTGGAGAACCGGCCCGCCTGGTTGTTCGTGCCGCTACACGGACTGGCGACCCTGCTGAATCTGCAGCTCCCTGGCCCGCAACTCCCGGGAGAGCAACCATGAAAGGACCTCAGGCCCTGGCGGATGTACCGCCCTTGACTCGCGCCGATGTCGAAGCCCTGGTCAATGCCGAACACCCCGATCCGTTTGCCCTGCTCGGCCCCCATGAGGATGGAGAGGGTCTGTCGATTCGCGCCTACCTGCCCGGCGCCTTGGCGGTACGGCTACTGGCCCGTGGTGAAGCTAACGAAGCTAACGAACTGGGCATCCTGCAGCAGTCCGAGGACACACCCGGGCTCTTTCTCGGGCGCCTGGAGCACCCCCAAGCCTACCTGCTGGATATCCACTGGGCCGGTGGCCATCAACTGACCGAGGACCCTTACAGCTTCGGCCCGCTGCTCGGCGAGCTGGATCTCTACCTGTTCGCCGAAGGCAATCATCGCAACCTGGGCCAGTGCCTGGGCGCTCAAATGCTTGAGGTGAACGGGGTGCAGGGGGTGCGCTTCGCCGTCTGGGCGCCCAATGCGCGGCGGGTCTCGGTGGTCGGAGCCTTCAACAGTTGGGACGGTCGTCGACACCCTATGCGCTTGCGCCATCCCTCGGGGGTCTGGGAGCTGTTTATCCCGCGCCTGCAAGCCGGCGAGGCCTACCTGTACGAACTGCTCGGTCCCCATGGCTTGCTGCCGTTGAAGGCCGACCCGGTGGCCCTGGCGACCCTGCCTCCCACCGAGGTCGCGTCGCGGGTGGCCGAGCCCCAGG
>DATDTH010000790.1:0-8513 GCA_035290985.1 Pseudomonas sp.
TTCTCGCCTTCGAAGGTGTTGCCTTCCTGAATCACCTTGGCCTGGTCGATCAGCACGATGCGCTCATTGCTGGCGTAGTACTGGATGGTCAGGCCATAGGCTTGCACCAACTGTTTGTCGACGGCAGGTTTTTGTTCGTAATAGGCGGGCTTGCCGACGGCTGTGAACACGTCGATATCGCCTTGCGGGGTTTGGGTGATGGTCACGGTGTCGCCGGTGATCTTTAGGCTGCCTTGAGTAATCACTACGCCGCCGCGATAGACGGCCACGCCTTGTTTGTCGTCGAGTTCGGCACTGTCGGCCTGCACGCGAATCGGCTGCTCACGATCAGTGGGCAAGGCCCAAGTGCTGGCGCTGGTGAAGGCGGCGCTCAGGCTGAGCAGCAGGGAGAAGGTTTTAACGAACCTCATGTTGGCCTCTTACGTTGGACAGCAGGAGCATCCTGCCGTCATTCAAGTACGCTTTCATTCCTTGGGCGGTGGTGACCCCGTTGGCCGCTTCGATTCTAACGGCTTGCTGGGTCTGCGCATATTCCTTCTCGGGAATCACCGTCAGGCGGCTGGTGGTCAGTATGGTCGGGCGTCCCTTGGCGTCGGTGCGCTCGACCCGTACCTCATCGATCAATTCCACCTGCTGCCCTTGGGGGGAAACCTCGCCACGCAGACTGCGCACATGCCAGGGTAAGGCAGTGCCGCGGTACAGCAGCAGGTCGGGGCGGTTCATCAAGGTGATGTCGCTGGCCTTGATGTGCTCGAGCTTGTCGGCCGTCATTTCATAGTGCAGCTTGCCGTCGGCCTGGTATTGCAGGGTGTTGGCCTTGAGCACATAGAAGTCGATGGCGTTTTCCTCGCCGGCGACCGCGGGCTTGTCCATAAAGCTCTCGGGGCGAATATTCCAGTAGCCGGCCGCGGCCAGCAAGGCCGCCAGCAGGCTGAAAATGACGCCCAGTCGTAGTTTTTGCAGCATGCTAGACCTATGGACCTATAAATTTATAAATAGGCGGCTTGGGCGGCGTCGAGGCTGCCCTGGGCGCGCATGATCAGTTCGCAGAACTCCCGCGCGGCACCTTCGCCGCCGCGGGCCCGGGTGACGCCATGGGCGTGCTGGCGGACGAAGGCATCGGCGCTGGCCACGGCCATGCCCAGGCCAACCCGGCGGATCACCGGCAGGTCGGGCAGGTCGTCACCGAGAAAGGCCACCTGGGTGTAGTCGAGATCGAGTTCGGCCAGCAGTTCGTCCAAGACATCGAGCTTGTCTTCGCGGCCCTGGTACAGGTGCTGGATGCCGAGGTTCTGGGCGCGGCGCTCGACCACCGGGGTCTTGCGCCCGCTGATGATGGCGGTGCGTACCCCGCTGGCGATCAGCATCTTGATGCCGTGGCCGTCCAGGGTGTTGAAGGTCTTGAATTCGCTGCCGTCGACCAGGAAGTACAGGCGGCCATCGGTCAGCACGCCGTCCACGTCGAAGATCGCCAGCTTGATCGTTTGGGCGCGTTGCAACAGTTGCGAGTCGTTCATGTTCAGATGACTCCGGCGCGCAGCAGGTCGTGCATGTTCAGGGCGCCCACCGGGCGATCCTGGTCGTCGACCACCACCAGGGCGCTGATCTTGTGGTCTTCCATGATTTTCAGGGCTTCGGCGGCGAGCATTTCGGCGCGCGCGGTCTTGCCGTGGGCGGTCATCACTTCATCGATGCCGGCGTGGCGCACGTCGATGCCGCGGTCCAGGGCGCGGCGCAGATCGCCGTCGGTGAAGATTCCCGCCAATTGGCCATCGGCCTCGACTATCACGGTCATGCCCAGGCCTTTCTGGGTCATTTCCAGCAATGCGTTGCGTAGCGAGGTGCCGCGCTGCACCAGGGGCAGGCTATCGCCGGCGTGCATCACGTTCTCTACCTTCAGCAGCAGGCGCCGGCCAAGGGCGCCGCCGGGATGGGAAAACGCGAAGTCTTCGGCGGTGAAGCCGCGGGCTTCCAGCAGGGCGATGGCCAGGGCGTCGCCCAGCACCAGGGCGGCGGTGGTCGAGGAGGTCGGCGCCAGGTTCAATGGGCAGGCTTCCTGGGCGACCCGGGCGTCGAGGTGCGCTTCGGCGGCCTTGGCCAGTGGTGATTCGGGATTGCCGGTCATGCCGATCAGGGCAATGCCCTGGCGCTTGATCAAGGGCAGCAGGGTAATGATCTCGGCGGTGGAGCCGGAGTTGGACAGGGCCAGCACCACGTCGTCGCGGGTGATCATGCCCATGTCGCCATGGCTGGCCTCGGCCGGGTGAACGAAGAAGGCTGTGGTGCCGGTGCTGGCCAGGGTGGCGGCAATCTTCTTGCCGATATGCCCGGACTTGCCCATGCCGACCACCACCACCCGGCCCTTGCTCGCCAGGATCAGTTCGCAGGCACGGACGAAATCGGCATCGATGCGCGGCAACAGCCCCTCGATGGCTTCGAGTTCGAGGCGGATGGTCCGGTGGGCGGATTGGATCAGGTCGCTGGATGGGCTCATGTCGGATCTGTGGCCAGACTAAAAGTCGGCGATTATAGCGGTAAAGGCGCGTTCCCTCACGCTTCTATTGCGCTCGCTCGTGGCAAAGGGCCCGCAATGCGCAGCGGTTCGCCCTTATATGCCTTGGGAGCCGTCGTTGGGCGATGTTATAGTGCGCCGCCAATTCGACCCGCCCCATGGCTGGGGTGCCTCCCGTCGGGGCTATGGCGTCTGATAGGGAGGAGTCGTGTCGCCAGGAGTCCAGATGAGTGTCGAAAACGCCAATGCCGTCGAGTTGAAGGGGTTGTCCTTCAAACGGGGTTCGCGCTGCATATTCAATAATATCGATATCCATATTCCTCGTGGCAAGGTCACCGGGATCATGGGGCCTTCCGGCTGCGGGAAAACCACGCTGTTGCGCCTGATCGGCGCGCAGTTGCGTCCCGATGCCGGCGAGATCTGGGTCAATGGCCAGAACCTGCCCGGGCTGTCGCGCAGCGAGCTGTTCGACATGCGCAAGCAGATGGGCGTGCTGTTCCAGAGCGGCGCGCTCTTCACCGACATGGACGTGTTCGAGAACGTGGCCTTCCCGCTGCGGGTGCATACCGAGCTGCCGGAAGAGATGGTCCGCGATATCGTGCTGATGAAGTTGCAGGCGGTGGGCCTGCGCGGTGCCATCGACCTGATGCCCGATGAGCTGTCCGGCGGCATGAAGCGTCGCGTGGCTCTGGCTCGGGCCATTGCCCTGGATCCGCAGATATTGATGTACGACGAGCCCTTCGTGGGGCAGGACCCGATCGCCATGGGCGTCCTGGTGCGCCTGATCCGCCTGCTCAACGATGCACTCGGCATCACCAGCATAGTGGTGTCCCACGACCTGGCCGAGACCGCCAGCATCGCCGACTACCTCTATGTGGTCGGCGATACCCAGGTGCTCGGCCAGGGTACCCCGGAAGAATTGATGCATTCCGATAACCCGCGTATCCGCCAGTTCATGCAGGGGACCCCGGACGGTCCGGTGCCCTTCCATTATCCGGCGCCGGCCTATCGCGCCGACCTGCTGGGGGGGCGCTGATGCGCAAGCGTTCATTGCTGGAGCGGATTCGCCTGTTCGGGCGCACGGGCATCGACCTGGTCGGCGCCCTGGGGGCGGCCGGCATCTTCCTGGCTCGGGCCCTGCTGGGGCGCGGCAGCCGGGGCAACGGCTTCCAGTTGCTGGTCAAGCAACTCTATTCGGTCGGCGTGATGTCCCTGGCGATAATAGTCGTATCCGGACTGTTTATCGGCATGGTGCTGTCGCTGCAGGGGGTCAGCATTCTCTCGACCTACGGTTCCGAGCAGGCGGTGGGCCAGATGGTGGCGCTGACCCTGCTGCGCGAATTGGGGCCGGTGGTCACGGCGCTGCTGTTCGCCGGCCGGGCCGGATCGGCCCTGACCGCGGAAATCGGCAACATGAAGTCCACCGAGCAGCTCTCCAGCCTGGAGATGATCGGTGTCGATCCGCTCAAATACATCATCGCGCCGCGTCTGTGGGCCGGTTTCATTTCCATGCCACTGCTGGCGATGATCTTCAGCGTGGTCGGCATCTGGGGTGGCGCCATGGTGGCCGTGGACTGGCTGGGAGTCTACGAAGGCTCCTACTGGTCCTCCATGCAGAACAGCGTGTCCTGGGGCGATGACGTGCTCAATGGGGTGATCAAGAGCCTGGTCTTCGCCTTCGTCGTGACCTGGATTGCGGTGTTCCAGGGTCATGATTGCGAGCCGACCTCGGAAGGGATCAGCCGCGCCACCACCAAAACCGTGGTCTATGCCTCGCTGGCCGTGCTTGGGCTGGACTTTATTCTGACTGCCTTGATGTTTGGAGATTTCTGATGCAAAACCGCACCCTGGAGATTGGTGTCGGCCTGTTCCTCCTGGCAGGGCTGTTGGCCTTCCTGTTGCTGGCCCTGCGCGTCAGCGGCCTGTCGGTCGGTAGCAGCGAGGGGACCTACAAGCTGTATGCGAACTTCGACAATATCGCCGGTCTGACCGTGCGGGCCAAGGTAACCATGGCCGGGGTGACCATCGGCAAGGTCACCGCCATCGATCTGGATCGCGACAGCTTTACCGGGCGGGTGACCATGGAAGTGGAGCAGCGCGTCGATAACCTGCCGCTGGACTCGACCGCCTCGATCCTCACCGCCGGCCTGCTCGGGGAAAAGTACATCGGCCTGAGCGTCGGCGGTGAAGAAGAGTTGCTCACGGACGGTGCCACCATCCATGACACCCAGTCGTCTCTGGTGCTGGAAGACCTGATCGGTAAATTCCTGCTCAATACGGTCAATAAAGACCAAGCGAACAAATGAGGAGCTTCACCATGCTGACTGTCCTGCGTCGCGGCCTGCTGGTGCTGCTGGCTGCATTGCCCCTGCTGGCGTCGGCCGCGCCGACCGCCCACGAGGTGGTGCAGGGTACCACCACCCGGTTGCTGGCCGACCTCAAGGTCAACAAGGAGAAATACCGCAGCGATCCGGCGGCTTTCTATGCGGCGCTGAACGAGATACTCGGCCCAGTGGTGGATGTGGACGGTATTTCCCGCAGCATCATGACCGTGAAATATACGGGCAAGGCGAGTCCGGAGCAGATCACCCGCTTCCAGGAGAACTTCAAGCGCAGCCTGATGCAGTTCTACGGCAACGCCCTGCTCGAGTACAACAACCAGGACATCCGCGTTTTGCCGGGCAATCAGCAGGATCCGCAACGCGCCACCGTCAATATGGAAATCAAGGACGGCAAGGGCACGCTCTATCCCCTGTCCTACACCATGGTCAGCAAGGACGGCGGCTGGATGATGCGTAACGTGATCATCAACGGCATCAATGTCGGCAAGCTGTTCCGCGACCAGTTCGCCCAGTCCATGCAGAACAATGGCAACGATCTGGACAAGGTGATCGATACCTGGGCCGACACCGTGGCCCGGGCCAAGCAGCAGACCAAGGCCGAGTCGTGAGTTCAGCCAGTATCCGCGAGGCCGAACCCGGCACGCTGCTGCTGAGCGGGGTACTCGATTACCGCAGCGGCCCGCGCCTGCGCGCCGAGGGTGGGCGGCTGATCCAGGCCGGCCAGGCCTCGGCCTGGGTGGTCGATTGCAGTGCGGTGGAGAAATCCAGCAGCGTCGGCCTGTCCCTGCTGCTGGCGCTGCTGCGCGATGCCCAGGCCCAGAAGAAGGGCCTGACCCTGCGCGCCTTGCCCGAGGACATGCGGCAGATCGCCCAGGTCTGCGGCCTGACGGAGTTGTTGCCGCTGCAAGGGTGAGAAAGGCGAGAGGTGCCCCCGGCAGGAGCTGCCCCCGGTCAGCGTTGCGCAATCCGGGGTTCGCAGGCGCCGGGCTTTTTTGTATGATGGCCGACCCGCGCGCCGAGCCCAGACTTTACTGGGGTTAATCAACGCGCCGATCGAGGTTGAGTATGCAGGCTGAAGACGTCAAGAATTTCCTGGTGGCAAAGATGCCCGACAGCCAGGTTGAAGTGGAAGGTGAGGGCTGTAATTTCCAACTGAACATCATCAGCGACGAGCTGGCGAGCCTGAGTCCGGTCAAGCGCCAGCAACAGGTCTATGCCCACCTGAACGCCTGGATCGCCGATGGCAGCATCCATGCGGTCACCATGAAGTTTTTCAGCCGCGCCGCCTGGGCCGAGCGGTCCTGAAAGGGTTTTGCGCCTGTGCCAGCACAGGCCTCTGTCGGGTCCCGGCCAGGCCATGAACCTGGGGCGGCCCGGCAGTCAGCGCGCCACGCAGTCGATGCGTCGTGCAGTCATTTTTCAAGACGGCTTCAGCCTCAGCGGGCGACGAGATACTAATGGATAAATTGATTATTACCGGCGGCGTTCGCCTGAATGGCGAAATTCGCATCTCCGGTGCGAAGAACGCAGCCCTGCCGATCCTGGCGGCGACCCTGCTGGCCGATGGGCCGGTGACCGTGTGCAACCTGCCGCACCTGCATGACATCACCACCATGATCGAGCTGTTCGGGCGCATGGGCATCGAGCCGGTGATCGACGAAAAGCTCAGTGTCGAAGTGGATGCCCGGGCGATCAAAACCCTGGTCGCGCCCTACGAGCTGGTAAAAACCATGCGGGCCTCGATCCTGGTGCTCGGCCCCATGGTCGCGCGTTTCGGTGAAGCCGAAGTGGCCCTGCCCGGTGGCTGCGCCATCGGCTCGCGGCCGGTCGACCTGCACATCCGCGGCCTCGAAGCCATGGGCGCGAAGATCGACGTCGAAGGCGGCTACATCAAGGCCAAGGCCCCGGAAGGCGGCTTGCGCGGGGCGAACTTCTTCTTCGATACCGTCAGCGTGACCGGCACCGAAAACATCATGATGGCGGCGACCCTGGCCAAGGGTCGCAGTGTGCTGCAGAACGCCGCCCGCGAGCCGGAAGTGGTCGACCTGGCCAACTGCCTGATCGCCATGGGCGCGCAGATCCAGGGCGCCGGCACCGACACCATCACCATCGACGGGGTCGAGCGCCTGGGCAGTGCCCGTTACAACGTGATGCCCGACCGGATCGAGACCGGCACCTACCTGGTGGCGGCTGCCGCCACCGGTGGCCGGGTCAAGCTCAAGGACACCGACCCGAGCATTCTTGAGGCGGTTTTGCAGAAGCTGCAGGAGGCCGGTGCCGAGATCACCACCGGGACCGACTGGATCGAGCTGGACATGCACGGCAAGCGGCCCAAGGCCGTCAACCTGCGCACCGCCCCTTATCCGGCTTTTCCCACCGACATGCAGGCGCAGTTCATCGCCCTGAACGCCATTGCCGAAGGCACGGGCACCGTGATCGAAACCGTGTTCGAAAACCGCTTCATGCACGTCTATGAAATGACCCGCATGGGCGCGCTGATCCAGGTGGAAGGCAACACCGCCATAGTCACCGGCACCCCGGTCCTCAAGGGCGCACCAGTGATGGCGACCGACCTGCGGGCGTCCGCCAGCCTGGTGATTTCGGCCCTGGTGGCCGAAGGCGACACCCTGATCGATCGCATCTACCATATCGACCGCGGCTACGAGTGCATCGAGGAAAAGCTGCAGATGTTGGGGGCCAAGATTCGTCGCGTACCGGGCTAACAGGCTGTTGAAAAACTACTGCGCTACCTTTTTCAGCGGCCTGCTAAGCGCTGAGCGTAGCGCTGCCCAACGACCAGTCCGCGAGGACTGGTCTGGCCCAGTTTCTTAAGGACTTCTAATGCTCACCATCGCGCTGTCCAAAGGTCGGATTCTCGACGACACCCTGCCGTTGCTGGCCGAGGCCGGCATAGTACCGACCGAGAATCCGGACAAGAGCCGCAAGCTGATCATTCCGACCACTCAGGACGATGTGCGGCTGCTGATCGTGCGCGCCACCGACGTGCCGACCTATGTCGAACACGGTGCCGCCGATCTCGGCGTGGCCGGCAAGGATGTGCTGATGGAGTACGGCGGCCAGGGTCTGTACGAACCCCTGGACCTGCAGATCGCCCGCTGCAAGCTGATGACCGCTGGCGCCGTCGGCGCGGTGGAGCCCAAGGGGCGGCTGCGGGTGGCGACCAAGTTCGTCAATGTTGCCAAGCGCTATTACGCCGAGCAGGGTCGCCAGGTCGAGGTGATCAAGCTGTACGGGTCCATGGAACTGGCGCCGTTGATCGGCCTGGCGGACAAAATCATCGATGTGGTCGACACCGGCAACACCCTCAAGGCCAACGGCCTGGAAGCCCAGGAGCTGATCGCCCATGTCAGCTCGCGGCTGATCGTCAACAAGGCCTCGATGAAAATGCAGCATGGCCGCATCCAGGCGCTGATCGACTGCCTGCGCGCCGCCGTCGAGTCACGGCACCAAGCTTAAACTCCCCGGCATTCTGCCTGCGTCGCCAAGGATGGCGACGCTGTCGTCTTTCGTTATACCTATCGCCCGCTAGGCAAATTTCTCGGGCATCCATGGAATGGGCTTGTTAGCCTTGTCCTGCCCGAGAAAGCTACGTCTGCATAACCGCACATTTATTTAGAGCTGCCATGACTATCGCCACT
>DATDTH010000791.1:0-3819 GCA_035290985.1 Pseudomonas sp.
CTGGTGGACATCGGTGGCAACACCGGCAAATGGGCCCTGCAGTGCTGCACCCATGACCCCGAGGTACAGATCACCCTGGTCGACCTGCCGGGGCAACTGGACATGGCTCTGAGCAACCTGCATGCCGCCGGCTTCGGCGAGCGCGTGCAGGGCCACCCGATGGATATCCTCGACCCCGCGCAGCGCCTGCCCCAGGACGCCGATATCTGGTGGATGAGCCAGTTTCTCGACTGCTTCGCGCCCATGGAAATCCTCGGCATCCTGCGCCGCGTGCGCGCCGCCATGAACGCCGATGCCAAGGTCTATATCCTGGAAATGTTCTGCGACCGCCAGCACTTCGAGGCCGCCACCTACAGCCTGAATGCCGCCTCGCTGTATTTCACCTGCCTGGCCAACGGCAACAGCCGCTTCTACCGCAGCGACGACTTTATCGCCATCGTGCGCGAAGCCGGCTTCATGGTGGCCGAGGATATCGACGACATCGGGCTCGGGCACACCTTGTTGCGCTTGCAGGCGGCCTGAGGCCGCCAGGTTGTCGCTACAGGGCCTCCAGACAGCCCGCCAGCTCGCCCGCCAGGTTCTCCAGCAGCTGTTCATAGCCCCGTGCATCCACTGCCAGGACGCCGCCCATGGCATCCAGCTCGGCCAGGGTCACCGGCAGGCCGGCGCTCAGGGTGTCGGCCAGACGCGGGCGCAGGGGCGGTTCGCTGAATACGCAGGTCGGGCCGGCCTGCTGCAACCGGGTGCGCATCGCCGCCACATGCCTGGCGCCCGGCTGCACTTCGGCGGCCACGCTGAACACCCCGGCGTGCGCCAGGCCATAGGCCGCTTCGAAATAATCGTAAGCTTCGTGGAAGACGAAATAGGGCTTGCCGGCGATGCCGCCCAGACGTTGCCGCAGGCGCACATCCAGGACCGCCAGGCGGGCCTCGAAGGCCTGCAGGTTGGCCTGATAGCGCGCCCCATTGGCCGGGTCGAGGGCACTCAGGTCGGCCGCCATGCGCGCGGCTATCACCTGGGCATTGGCCGGCAGCAGCCAGAGGTGGGCATCCAGGGTGCCGGGGCGGTGGGCGTGGTCGTGCTCATCAGCCTCCCGCGCCGGGGCCTGTTCATCGTGCGCTTCGTGTTCTTCGTGCTCGTCACCAAAATGCCGCAGGCTCAGGCCCGGCAGCGTCTGCACGGCCAGGTTCGGCCCACTGCGCCCGGCCAGCACCCGCGGAAGAAAGCCCTCCAGGTCCGGGCCTATCCAGTAGAGCAGGTCGACCTCGCGAACCCGCCGCACATCCGAGGGCCGCAAGGCGTAATGGTGCGGCGAGGCGCCAGGCGGCAGCAGCACCTCGGGCTTGCCCACGCCGTCCTGCACGGCGGCGGCGATCAGCTGCAGGGGCTTGATGCTGGTCAGCAGCCGCACCTCGGCCGCCAGGCTCGGCGCGCTGAGCAAACTGGCTAAAACCAGCAGGGTGAGGCGGCGCGGCAGGCGATACAGCGAAAAAAGACGGGACACGATGAACACTCGGGGTCGAAGGAACAGGTAATATAATAACGTCTCTTGTCCTAGCCGTCGTCGCCCATGCCCAGCCTGCTGCTCGCCCAAGCCCCCCTGGCCTCCCGCCCCCATGACCACTCCCATTGCGTCAGCGGCGCCCTGGCCGAAGCGGAAGTCATCTGCAGCCGCCAGGGCCTGCGCCTCACCGCCCTGCGCAAGCGTGTGCTGGAGCTGGTCTGGCTAAGCCACAAGCCCCTGGGCGCCTACGACATTCTCGCCGTGCTGAGCGAGGCGGACGGCCGTCGCGCGGCGCCGCCCACCGTCTACCGGGCCCTGGATTTCCTCCTGGAAAACGGCCTGGTGCACCGCATCGCCTCGCTCAACGCCTTCGTCGGCTGCAACCACCCGCAGCACGCCCACCAGGGCCAGTTCCTGATCTGCCGCAGCTGCCACGCGGCCATCGAACTGGAGCAGGCGGCGATCAGCGAGGCCATAGTGCAGTGCGCCAGGGACGTGGGCTTTATAGTCGAAGCCCAGACCGTGGAAGTGGTCGGCCTCTGTGCCGGCTGCCGGGAGGCCGGATGAGCCAGGCCCTGATTCGCCTGCTCGGCGTCGGCGTCAGCTTCGCCGGCCAGCCGGTGCTGCAGGACGTGCAGCTGAGCGTGCAGCCCGGCGAAATCGTCACCCTGATCGGCCCCAATGGCGCCGGCAAAACCACCCTGGTGCGGGCCGTGCTCGGCCTGCTGAAGACCGAGACCGGCAGCGTCTGGCGCAAGCCCAAGCTACGCATCGGCTATATGCCGCAGAAACTCCACGTGGACCCGACCCTGCCACTCTCGGTGCTGCGCTTCCTGCGCCTGGTACCCAGGGTGGACCGCGCCCGGGTCCAGGCCGCGCTGGCCGAGGTCGGCGCCGAACAGGTGATCGACAGCCCGCTGCAGGGCATCTCCGGCGGCGAGCTGCAACGGGTGCTGCTGGCCCGGGCCCTGCTGCGCGAGCCGGAACTGCTGGTGCTCGACGAGCCGGTGCAGGGCGTCGACGTGGCCGGCCAGGCCGAGCTCTACCGCCTGATCACCCGCCTGCGCGATCGCCACGGCTGCGGGGTGCTGATGGTCTCCCATGACCTGCACCTGGTGATGAGCACCACCGACCAGGTGGTCTGCCTGAATCGCCACGTCTGCTGCTCCGGCCACCCGGAGCAGGTCAGCGGCGACCCGGCCTTCGTCGAGCTGTTCGGCCAGGATGCCCAGGCCCTGGCGATCTACCATCACCGCCACGACCACGAACACGACCTGCACGGCGCGGTGGTCAACGAGCCGCCCTCCGGCGGCCTGAGCATCCAGGGTCCGGTGCAACCCCATGTCCATGGAGATGGCTGCAAGCATGCCTGACTTCCTGCTCAACGCTTTGCTCGCCGGCCTGGCCCTGGCCCTGGTCGCCGGTCCCCTGGGTTCCTTCGTGGTCTGGCGGCGCATGGCCTATTTCGGCGACACCCTGTCCCATGCCGCCCTGCTGGGCGTGGCCCTGGGCCTGTTGCTCGACGTCAGCCCGACCCTGGCGGTAACGGTCGGTTGCGTGCTGCTGGCGGCGCTGCTGGTGACCCTGCAGACCCGCCAGCCCCTGGCCTCGGACACCCTGCTCGGCATCCTGGCCCACAGCACCCTGTCCCTGGGCCTGGTGGTGCTGAGTTTCATGCAGGAGGTGCGCATCGACCTGATGGCCTACCTGTTCGGCGACCTGCTGGCCGTGGGGCCCAGCGACCTGGCCTGGATACTCGGCGGCAGTGTGCTGGTGCTGCTGGCCCTGGTGCTGCTGTGGCGTCCGTTGCTGGCAATCACCGTGCACGAGGAGCTGGCCAGGGTCGAAGGCCTGCCGGTGGCGGCGATTCGCCTGGGCCTGATGCTGCTGATCGCGGTGGTGATCGCCGTGGCGATGAAGATAGTCGGCGTACTGCTGATCACCTCCCTGCTGATCATCCCGGCCGCCGCCGCCCAGCGCCATGCCCGCACCCCGGAACAGATGGCCGTCGGCGCCAGCCTGCTGGGGCTGGTGGCGGTCTGCGCGGGGCTGGCCCTGTCCTGGTTCAAGGACACCCCGGCCGGCCCCTCCATAGTGGTGTCCGCCGCCGGGCTGTTTCTGCTGAGTTTCTTGCTGCCCCGGCGCACGGCCTAGGGCATTTTCATTTTTTTGTGCACCTAGACCCAGTGGAAGCGACCTTGGCCACGCGGTGCGCACAGCGCACCCTACACAAGCGCTTCGGCGAAACGCCCCGCCGCCATCCGGCCGGGCGAGTTGCGCGGTCTGCGTCACAACCGCGCCAGGGCGCGCTGGCT
>DATDTH010000792.1:0-18401 GCA_035290985.1 Pseudomonas sp.
TCCTGCCGTGGAGCAAGGGCGACCGTGACAACCAGGGACAGACCTACAGTGCGCCGGCGCTGGCCCGCCTCTGCCCGGTGCAGGCCTACAACGACTGGATCTGTGTCGCCGGCATCGCCCGCGGTCCGGTGTTCCGCGGCATTGACCGCTGGGGTCACCTGCGCGAGCAGGGCCTGCACCCGCACAGCGTCATCCCGCTGCTGCGGGCGGTACTGAAAGCGGCCGGATTGCCCGCCGAGTTGTATAGCAGCCACTCCCTACGCCGTGGCTTTGCCACCTGGGCCACGCGCAGTGGCTGGGACCAGAAGGCGTTGATGGGCTATGTCGGTTGGCGCGATGCCAAGTCGGTACTGCTCTATGTGGACAGCACCGGCTTTTTCCCCGGGCAACTGCGGCCGATGGTGCCAGGCCTGGAGGCGGAGGCTTTGTCGAGTTTGCCTCGTCCAATTGCACTGCCGGGCAGTTGACCGCCTCAAGCCATTCAGCACTTCCGGTGATGGCTGCTTTGTTTCCGCGGAGCAATTACACCCAATGCTGGGCTTTGGCCTTGATGTGGCTGGTGTTATTGATACGTATCGAAAGGGCGACGGTAAACCATGAGAGTTCGCCATCAGATGATTGCTCAATTACAGACAGGAATGTTCAGCTTGCGTCGGCATAACATGATGCCACCAGCGACATAGACTCCAGTCATCTGTCAGTCCACCTGACACCGCCAGTCATGAGAGGTTAGAGCAGGCCAATAGTGCTCTGCTGCAAAGAGGATTATCTAAAGTTCGATGCTAGTGTGGCTGTAATCAGTCTCATCGCTGGACATAATTCAGAAGCAATTTTTTTCGCTTTCGGTGTTGCCACAATACCCCTGCCCGAACGAGTAAAGAGCGGATCATTAAATTTGTCACGTAGCTTGACCAGCGAATTGCTTACGGCTGGCTGTGTTACGCCAAGACTCTTGGCTGCTAACGTTATACTTTGTTCCTTGTAAATACACATAAAAACCACCAATAAATTGAGATCGATGGATGCAAATGTGTCCTCGCGAATAGTCATGGCAGAGCTCTCAAATCCCCTTTACAGCATCGCTTTCAATGTTTTCACCAGCATTTCGATGGTGTATTCGCAGCGTTTGAAAAAAATGGATCGGGCCGAGCTTTTGGCAAGTAATCAATCCTGTGCGATGCAGCGTGCGCAAGTGATCGGACACGGTCGATTGGGCCAACTTGCACTTGCGCTCAATCTGGCCGGCACACACACCGAGCAGGAATGCATGTTCCTGCTGCGGAAAGTGTTTCTCTGGGTCACGGAGCCACTCAAGGATCAACCGGCGCTGGGGGCTGGCTAACGCTTTAAGAAGTAGATCCACTTCCGTAAGTTTACTGCGGGAGTTCACCATCAAGGTCGCTCAGGCGATGTTCAATACAGGCTTCAGCCACTGAATGAAATCTTCCACTTCTTCATTGGTGATTTCGTGGCCCATGTCGTACAGGTATGTTTCATGATGCACGTTCAGTTGGTGCAACCAGGCATCCGCTTTTTGTGCCCAAGACACGGGGAGCTTGTTATCACCATAGCCATGAGCAATAAACGCCGATAGCGAACTCAATGCTTGAGCGCTGGCAATGTGTGGTGCCAGCTCAGGGAGAATTCTGCCGCTGAACAAGCCAAAGCCTAGCACGCAATGAGGGGCGCTAAGCCCGACGCTTGCACTGAGAATACCGCCCTGGCTAAAGCCAGCTATCACTGTAGGCATTTGTGGTAAGGCAGTTACAAGCTCCACTAGTTTCTGGCGGCTGGTTTCCGCTTGCTCTTCAACGATCACCGGGCCTTCGTTGGTGAAATTTACCTGAAACCAGGCAAAGCCCTCAGCTGCGATTTGCAGGCGGCTGCGTACCAGCAATATTTCAATTCCTTCTGGGATAAAGCCGGAAAGGCCTGCCAGATTGGTTTCATTACCGCCTACACCATGCAATAGCAGGAGACGTGCACGAGGGGCAGCAGCACGGATTACCCGACGATAGACAAGGCCGGATTGCGGTTCTTGCTGCAGTTCTGAAATGGCTAGTGGCAGGTTCATGCTTGAGTAATCTCCTGAGTGGCGGTTGGGCTTTTGAACAGGTAGCTGTCCATAGCCAGTACGCCGTCGGCGACACCGCCCTCTAGCACATCCACGGCGTAGTGCTCGCCTGCGGCACCGAGCGCCAGAAATAGCGGCAACAAATGTTCTTCACTGGGGTGCGCACGCTCGGCCTCCGGGGCATTGCGGCGGTAGGCGAGCAGCGCTGGCAGGTCACCGGCTTGCAGGGCGTCACGGATCCAGTCGGAAAAACGCGCTACGTACTCAGCCGGGTCGCCGTAGTTGCTACGGAACTCATAAAGGTTATGGGTCAGACTGCCGGAGCCAATGATCAGCACGCCCTGATCGCGCAGCGGCTTGAGTGCCTGGCCAAGCTGCCAGGCACCCAATGGATTGAGCGGGTGGGGCATGGACACTTGGACCACCGGGATATCCGCAGTGGGCAATAGGTGCAGCAACGGCACCCAGGCGCCGTGGTCCAGGCCTCGATTCGATTCGGTAGTTGCGGCAATCCCATTGCGGGAAAGCAGGTTGCAGATTTGCTCGGCCAATGCAGGATTGCCGGTTGCAGGGTATTGCAGGCGATACAGTGCTTGCGGAAAGCCTCCGAAGTCGTGAATGGTTTCCGGCGCCTTGCTGCTGCCTACACGCACGCTCCCACGGGTCATCCAGTGAGGAGAGACGATTACGATGGCGCTAGGCCGTGGCAGCGCTCGGCCTAGCTCAGCCAGGCGTGCCCCGGCCTGGCCGGGTTCGATGGCAAAGGTTGGTGCTCCGTGGGACACGAACAACACTGGATAGGCCAGACTCATGGTTGAAATCCTGCTTAGATATTGGGGCCGCAGCAGCAAGAGGTGGACTGATCGGCGTTGCAAAGCGTGTGCGCCGCTCACTGACCTGCCTACCCACAGCGCACTGATTGGCTGGGGATGGCTCAAAGTTTATAGATTCGATTTTGGAGATAAACTCAGATATTGGTGAATAACTATCTCGAAAACCGGGATAATTGGCGGTCACTTGTCGACTCTTCAGGCCGCTGCCAGCCGGAGCGCTGAGCTACACATCAAGGTGCCAATATTGCCCCCTGCGCCTGGCCAGAACGCAGGTTGGTGAGTAGATCCCTGGTCGGCGGGCTCTAGTATTTGGGGGCTCCCTGGCTTTGTTACAGATCAGTCCGCGCTCATCGCTATGGCTGCTGAGTGGCACCCTGAGTTAATGGGGCTGGCGTTGATCAACCCCGCGCCAAGGTCGCGCAGTAGCTGTCCGTTCTGCCGTTAGCTGTGGCCATACAGCTTCAATAACTCGTCGACCAGGTAACGAATTTTGGGCCGCAGATGATTGCTCTTCGACCATAGTGCGTGGACCTCGACAGGCGCCGGTTCAAAGGGCTCGAGTACCGTAACAACAACCTGCTGGGCGATGTCCTTTTCAAATAGACAGAGCGGCATCTGGCAAATACCGAGGCCGGCTCGCGTGGCTTCAATCATCGCTTCGGCATCGTCAAACTGATAGGTCGGTGGTGGCGAGAACTTCAAGGATTGCCCGGCCTGGGCCATTTTCCAGGGCATTAGGCTGCCGCGGCGATAGCCGACGATGCTGCGGTGCTGGCCCATGTCCTCGAGCGTCAACGGCGTACCATATTCTTCCAGATAACCCGGCGCTGCACAGGTTACCCAGCGGTGTGACGTCAGGCGTCTGGCCACCAGGCCGGGGACGTTGTCGACGCTGCCAAAACGAATGGCCAGGTCGATACCTTCTTCCGTCAGGTCCACCAGTTGGTCGCTAAAGGTCAAGGTCAGTTGCAACTGCGGGAAGCGTTTGCTCATCTCCAGTAGCACCGGCAGTACCACCTGTTTACCGAACGCGACCGGCATGTCCACCCGCAAGCGCCCTGTGGGCACGCCTAACTTGTTGCCGAGGTTGCTCTCGGTGGCCTTGATCTCCTCCAGCGCATTGGACCACACGGTGAAGTAGGCCTCGCCATCCGGAGACAGGGACAAGCGGCGGGTCGAGCGATAAAACAGGCTGGTACCCACCCGTGCCTCCAGCCGTGCAATCGCCTTACCTACGGCCGACTTGGACAGCCCCAGGCGCTCGGCTGCCTCTGTGAAGGTCGCAGAGCGGGCGGTGGCGAGAAAAATATGGATGCCGCTGAAGGAGTCTTCGGAGGTCATTGCCGTTTTCCTAGGCGCAATAGTTGGTAGCAAATGACGCTACCTATCTGTGATTTAAAGGCTGTTTATCAGTCTGCCGCTCTACCTTAGCATGGCTGCTGACTCAGCAACCCTCTGCATCTATCGCATGGGGTTGGTCATTTACTTCTGTGAGGACGCCCCATGAAAGACGAAGTCATCAGCATTTTTACCCTAAGCCTGGCTCCGGAAGACTTCCCTGAATTTAAAACGCTGGTTGCCAAGATTGTCGCCGCTACGAGCGAAGAGCCTGGCACCTTGATGTACGAATACAGCGTCAACGAGGCTCGCACTGAGGTGCACATTATCGAGCGTTACCGTGCCGATGCTGTCGTTAACCATATTGAAGAAACCTTCGCGCCGTTCGGCGAAAAGTTTCTCGAGCTGGTGAAAATCACCAGCCTGCTAGTTTATGGCAACCCAGACGCGCCGACGCGCAAGCACCTGGATGCCTTTGGCGCGGTGTACATGAATCCGTTTGATGGGTTTACCCGGACCTGACACCGCCAGTCAGTAGCCGGCGGACAAGACCGCTGACTATTCAGCAACCGATCTAACCTGCCGGGTACTACCTGGCGCTAGAGGGTCAATACGCATGCACATCAATCTTGCCGGCAAGACCGCTTTGGTTACTGCCTCCACAGGCGGCATCGGCTTCGCCATTGCCCATGGCCTGGCGCTCACCGGCGCTATCGTGATCATCAACGGGCGGAGTGACAGCTCGGTCGAAAAAGCCCTGGCACGTTTGAGCGAAGCGGTACCGCAGGCCACCTTCAGCGGAGTCGCGGCTGATCTGGGCAATGCCGACGGCGTTGGCGTTCTTACAGCTGCGCTTCCCACCATCGACATTCTGGTCAACAACGCCGGCATCTATGGTTTGGCCGATTTCTTCGAGGCCGATGACGACTGCTGGGAAGACTATTGGCAAACTAACGTAATGTCCGGTGTTCGCCTGAGCCGCGCGTTGGTTCCAGCCATGGTCCAACGAGGTTGGGGTAGGGTGGTGTTTATCTCCTCGGAGTCAGCCCGAAATATCCCGGCCGATATGGTTCATTACGGCGTAACCAAGACGGCGCAACTGGCGTTGTCGCGTGGCTTGGCCAAACGTGTGGCCGGCAGCGGCGTAACCGTTAACAGCGTGCTGCCAGGCCCGACACTGTCTGATGGCTTGGCTGAGCTGCTCAAAGGAGAGTCTGCCCGCTCCGGCAAATCCTTGGAGGCCGTCGCTGCCGAATTCGTCATGACCCACCGTCCCACCTCGTTGATTCAACGTGCGGCCACGGTCGATGAGGTCGCCAATATGGTCGTCTATATCTGCTCCACCCAGGCGTCAGCCACCAGCGGCGCTGCGCTGCGGGTCGATGGCGGCGTGGTGGACGATATCCTCTGAACCCTTGACTACCTGGCACGTGTGTTCCGCACGGGTGACCTGAAGGTCACCGGCGCGCACGCTGTCAGTGAGTGAGCAGATCTCCAATCGATTCCGCTGCCAGTTGATACGAACGGCAACGCGCCGTCGGGTCGTAGATGCGCGCATCAATCATCAGTTCGTCTACGCCGGTGGTAGCACTAAACAACCACCGACTGAAGTCGGTGGGTTAGTGAATTACGGATTGAAAGTCCGGATACGCGTCGGCTGAACGACGCGTCGCATTAGTCCGGCTCCATCTTGAAATTATCGTTCGGGCTCGGCTCTGGCATCAAGTGACCCTCCACGATCCGGCACTCACGCTGCCTCGCCAACTCATGTAGCACCTCCCCCCAGGTGCTTGCGGATCGCTCCGAAGATCGCCTTCTTACGCCTCTTCGGGATGAATACAACGTGGTACTTACAGTCCCACTTCGTGTGAGCAAGGCTTTGGTAATCTCTCATTGGGTACCCCTATCTCTTGGTCGAGATAGAAGGTTCCTGATGACCGCATCACACGGTCAACCTCAAGGAGTCCCTCGGCTAAGCCGGGGGATTACCTTGTTTATTTAAGACTTGAAAGCCAAGCGGATAGATCGTCCAACTGCCTCGATATCCCATGCCCACTCGACCCTTTCATGTGCTGCGTACGCCGGACCGGGGCATGACACCAAGGCTGAAAAGCTTTCTGGATTTTACCCTTGCCAAGTTTGGCGAGAACCCGGCAAAGGCAACCTGGCCGAAAGCAGCGAGCGGTTAGTTACGTGCTGAACGTTTCAAGGCGAAGGCTCCGTCATCCAGCAGCGCCAAGGCCAGTGCAGTGAATGCCAGAAAGACCGGGTATTCCCAGCCACCATTGGCGTTGGTGAAGCTCCAGCCATTACCGAAGTGCACGCTTGCTGCCACCAGCAGTTGCACGGTGGCTAGGGCCGCTACCCAGCGAGCGAGTACACCAAGGATCAGGAACAGGCCGCCGACCACTTCAAAGGCAATGACCGGATAGGCAAGAAAGCCGGAGAAGCCAACGGACTCAAAGAAACCTGCTGTGCCGGCCGGGGTGAACACCAGCAGCTTGGTCAGGCCATGAGCGAGAAACATCACGCCAAGGATTAGGCGTAGTACCAGGGCGGCATAGGGGAGGGTGCGGCTAGCGGCGGTCATGGGTGTTTTCCAATACGGGGAGTGTGGGTTGCCCGGGGCCACAGCTGTTTCGGCCGTGGCGCCAGGCATTGGGTAAGTGGGAATTAACGATTGAGCCAGACCGGCGCGATCTGCGTGCCGAGCCCTGCGCCATAGCCGAGGTAGATGTTCAACCCGGCCAACGCTTCCAGATAACGCGCGTTTACCAAACCGCCGGCATCCACGGTTTTCCAACCCAGGCTTTGCGCAAGAGCAACGGCGGTTTGTTTGGCTCGTGCGCTATCGCTGGCCAGGAACACGCTGCCTTGCTGCTCGTTGGCAAATGTGGGACCGCTGGCCAGCACTTGGGCGAACAGGGTGTTGAAGCCCTTGACCAGCTCCACACCTGGCAGCGCCTTGGCGATTTCCTCCGCTGCACTGGTGCTGTGGCCGATGGTCAGACCCATGTAGTCGGCTGTCAGCGGGTTGGTGATGTCGATGACCACTTTGCCTTCGAGACTGCCCAGACTTTTCAGCGCGGTTAAGGCGTCCTGGTAAGCAGTGGCGACGATCACCACTTCGTTCTGGCCAAGGGCCTGATCAGCGGCGAATGCTTCGACGTTTTGATGCTGCGCGGCGAGGGCGTGCGCCTTGTCCAGATCACGGCCGGTGATACGAACATGGTGTCCAAACTGGGACAACTGTTGAGCGAAAGCCGAGCCCATGTTGCCGGTACCGATAAGGGTAATGTTCATGTCTTTTGCCTCGTGCTGTGTGTGATGGGATCCAGTTTAAAGATTCGATTTACGAGATAAACATGATTTAATGTGACTTATAGTTCCGATAAGTGAGGCAATAATGGATCGCGCGTTGGAGATGCAGGTGTTTTGCGCCGTGGTCGACAAGGGCAGCTTTGTCGGTGCCGTCGATGCGCTGGAAATGTCCAAGGCCGCCGTTTCCAGGCATGTAAATGCGCTGGAGGAACGCCTGGGCGTACGCCTGCTGCAACGCACCACGCGACGCTTATCACTGACCGAAGAAGGACGGGTTTTCTACCAGCAAGCGCGGGAAGTGCTGGCGTTGATGGGGGAGGCGGAAAGCGCTGTTTCTTCGGGCAACCATGAGCCTGCCGGCGTGCTGCGGGTCAATGCGCCGGTGAGTTTTGGTGTGTTGCACCTGGCGCCGCTGTGGACTGCCTTTTTGGAGCAAAACCCGAAGATTTAGCTGGATATCAGCCTGAACGATCGCCAGGTCGATTTGGTGGAGGAGGGGTATGACGTCGCGGTGCGCATCGCCCGGTTGGAAAGCTCTTCACTGGTGGGGCGCCGGTTTGCCAGCACGCGGATGCGCCTGTGTGCAGCCCCGAGCTACATCAAAAGCCATGCACCAGTAGAAGTGCCGCAAGACCTGGCCGAGCACCGGGTGATTGCCTATAGCAACTTTTCCAGTGGGAACGAATGGAGTTTTACCGGGCCCGATGGCGAGCATAAGGTCAACACGCGTTCGGTCATTCGCTGCAATAACGGTGATACATGCCGATCTATTGCGTTGACTGCTGGCGGCATTTTGCTGCAGCCAAGCTTTATGGTAAGTGAGGATCTTCGGCGGGGTGATCTGGTGGAGTTGCTACCGGAGTATCGCTCGGTAGAACTGGGTATTTATGCCGTCTACCCAACCCGCAAACACCTGGCATCCAAGGTGCGGGCATTTATCAATTTTCTGGTCGAACAGTTTGAGCAGGTCGACTGGGAGTCCGGCTACCCAGCACAAAAGAGCCAAGCCCGGGCTGCAAAGAAGATGTAACACTCCTTGCAGCCCACTGGCCATTAACGCCGAATGACCTTAGGTCTTCTTCGGATCGTCGCCGAACAGCTTGCCTGCACCGGCCCAATCCGATGGCGCCACGTCTTCAAAAATGACGTAGATGTAATTGGCATCGGTACCGGTGTTTTTCACGATGCTCTGGGTGATTTCTGCAGCGACAGCTTCCTTCGCGGCGTGGTCTTTTCCTTCGAACCAGCTGACTCGTACAACGGGCATGGAGTGATCCTCTATTCAGGTTGGGTTTAGCGCGATTAGGGCTAACCATGCGGTCAGTCCGGGCTCAGCCAATCAATGCAGCAGAGCAGTCGAGAGAGAATAGGAGAGATACAGAAGGCGATAAACACGCTGTAAATCGCCTATATGTAGAAATTATTTCTCCAATCAGCCCGCCATTTACCGGCGCACCGGCGATCAACAGTTGCTAAGTACCGCTAGGGGCTGTTGCCATTTCACATGGGTAGCCATAGGAAGGCACAGGCCATGGCCACCACGCTCTCGTAATTTCTCTTGAGCTTGTCGAATCGAGATGCCACCGCCCGGTAATGCTTCAGCCGGGCAAAGGCGTTTTCCACCAGGTGCCGATTGCGGTAAAGACCTCTGTCCAGATCCGCGTTGCCTTTCACGGAGTTACGCTTTCTCGGGATCACGGCCTTGGCCCCTTGTAGCTCAACCTGCTCCCGGATTCTCTCGCTGTCATAGCCCTTATCCGCGACGATGGTTTCTGCCGCCGGGAGCTTGGAAATCAACGCGGGTGCCTGAGTGCAGTCATTGATTTGGCCACCTGTGATTTCAAACTCGATGGGCAAGCCGTGGGCGTCCACCGCCAGGTGAATCTTGCTGGTATTGCCAGCTCGACTTTTCCCTATAGCCTCATCGTTGCCGCTGGCAGCGCCTGCACTGTGCTGTGCGACCTACTGTGGCGTAGTTGGAATTCCAGTTTCGTGCAGCTACCCCGCAGTTCATCTGGGGGTAGGTTGACGGGAAGCTCGCAGGCTGAGGCTTTCGGGACCACACCAGTGGAACACGCACTCATGTCGAACAACTACCTTGAAGCCAGGATGTGGCGCTATTGAGTCTCGGCGCGACTGGAGCCCAACTGGTGTCAGAGCAGGTGCCGTGTCACCGCTGCGCTTCGCGGATCATGTTACGGGCGATAACCACCTGCTGAATCTGTGTGGTGCCTTCGTAGATACGGAACAGCCGCACGTCACGGTAGAAGCGCTCAATGGCGTACTCGCTGACGTAGCCGGCGCCACCGTGGATCTGCACGCAGCGGTCGGCGACACGACCGCACATCTCGGTGGAGAACATCTTCGCGCAGGAGGCTTCGGTACTGACGTTCTTGCCCTCGTCGCGCTTGCGCGCGGCATCCAGCACCATGCAGCGGGCCGCGTAGATTTCGGCTTTGCTATCAGCCAGCATCGCCTGGATCAGTTGGAACTCCGCGATGGGCTGGCCGAACTGTTTGCGGTCCAGCGCATAGTGCAGGGCATCGTCCAGCATGCGTTCGGCTGCGCCGACACTCAGTGCAGCGATATGCAGGCGGCCCTTATCCAGCACCTTCATCGCGGTCTTGAAACCAACGCCTTCGACGCCGCCTATCAACTGGCTGGCGGGCACTCGCGCATTTTCAAAGATCACGTCGCAGGTATGGGCGCCTTTGTGGCCCATCTTGTGGTCCGTCTTGCCCAGCGACACGCCGGGTGTGCCGCGCTCAACGATAAAGGCGCTGATACCGGAGGCGCCTTTGATTTCCGGGTTGGTACGGGCCATCACCGTGTAAATGCCCGCGTGTGGCGCGTTGGTGATGTAACGTTTGGTACCGTTGAGGATGTAGCTGTCAGCGTCACGCACAGCATTGGTTTTCAACGAGCCCGCATCGGAGCCGGCATCTGGCTCGGTCAGGCAGAACGAGCTGAGCAGCTCGCCGCTTGCCAGTTGCGGCAGGTACTGGTTGCGCTGCTCCTCTGTACCGTCAAGCAAAATGCCGATTGAGCCAATGCCGTTGTTGGTGCCGATGTAGGAACGGAAAGCCGGTGAGGTGCGACCCAACTCGAAGGCGATGTTTACCTCTTCCTCCATAGTCACGCCCAGGCCGCCATAGGCTTCCGGAATCGTTAACCCGAACAGGCCCATCTCGCGCATCTGATCGACGATGTCCTTAGGGATCGCATCCGTTTCAGCCACCTCGTTTTCCCGAGGAATCAGTACCTCACCGACGAACTGGCGAAGAGAATCCAGCAGAATCTGCAGGGTTTCGGTATCACGGATCATGTGCGCTCCTCTGGGCCCGGAAGTGGGCCGATGTAGTACGGTGCACCGTCACCCTGAAGGGTTACCGAGCGGCGGCGCCGATGTTGTTAACCATGTTGATCAGGCGAGGCCCGATATCGTCAGTGAGCTTGTCCCGTGGAAGCTGGAAGCTCGGTCCACCGCAGTTGAAGGTCAGTAACCCGAACTGCGGGTGTAACAGCGGCACGGCGACTGAGTTGACGTCGCGGTGCCACTCGCCGATCGATAGGCAAAAGCCGTAATCGGTGTAATCGCGAAACGCGCGATCCAGGCCCTTGCGGATCACCGGCCACTGTGCTGCTTCGCGTTGGCGCATGTGGTCGAGGAGAAACTCTCGCTCGCTCTCTGGCATCGCCGCCAGGCATGCGCGTCCCGCCGAGCTTTGCGCCAGTGGCAAGTAGCTGCCGATCTGCCGCCGCATCGTGGTATTGCCTTGGCCCTGAACGACGTCCAGGTAAACCATCTGCAGGCGATCCCGGGCCGCCATTGCCACTGCGGCTTGAGCGTGATTGGCCAGCTCTTCCATCAGCGGGTGCGCCACCGAGCGAATCGACAGATTCGACAGCATGGCGTAGCCGAACCCCAGCACACCGACATCCAGCTGGTACTTGCCCGAGTGCACCTCACGCTTGAGGCAGCCAAGGCGCATCAGGGTGTTGGTCAAGCGCGTCACGGTCGGCTTGGGTAGCCCGGTCATCCGCGCCAGTTCCTGATTGCCCAGCACGTTGTCGCGCGGGGTAAAGCACCGCATCAGCTCCAGCCCACGTGCCAGCGCAGTCACGAACTGGCCGCTGGTTTCGTCCTCACTCGACGCACTGGCCGGGTCGAGCATGCCCATCTTCAGTAAAGCGATTTCATCCGCTCCAGTGCTGCTCTCAGCCTTCTGCTGATCCGCTTTGTTGCGTGCCATGGTAGAACCTCATTTTTGGAAATTGCAAGCAAATAAAAGTACGTTTCGTCAGGCGAAATTATATTTGAGCCGAGATGAAATGCAAAACGCTCATTTTTAGATAGATAATATATTGATTAATAAAGAAATAATAAAATAGTTCAGATTTCTGATTTACATGAATTCGCGACCCTACCTATGATATCTCGTAAATACGAAATGCAATTTCGTATAGCGAAACGTGTTTAGAGGTGGGTATGAGTCACGAACCTGAATCTGTAGTGAACCTGGAAATTCGAGAAGACGGCGTTGCCGTCGTACGCATCGACCGGCCAGAAGCCAAGAACGCGCTCAATAGCGCGGTGCGTGAACAACTCGCCGAGCACTTTCGGGCACTGGCTCGCAATGGGCAGGTGCGGGCGATTGTACTTACCGGCGGTGACACCTGTTTTGTGGCCGGAGCCGATATCCGCGAGTTTGCCCAAGCGCGCCCGATTGAAATGTACCTGCGCCATACCGAGCTGCTGTGGGAAGCCATCTCCCGCTGCCCCAAGCCGGTCATCGCTGCAGTGAATGGTTTCGCCCTTGGCGGCGGCTGTGAGCTGGCCATGCACTGCGACATCATCGTCGCCGGCGAGTCGGCGCGCTTTGGCCAGCCAGAAGTCAAACTCGGCCTGATGCCGGGCGCCGGCGGTACTCAGCGTCTGATCCGCGCGGTCGGCAAGTTCCAGGCAATGCGCATTGCCCTTACCGGGTGCTTGGTCTCGGCCCAGCAAGCCTTGGCCATGGGCATGCTGAGTGAAGTGGTGGGCGACGAGCAGACCATTGTCCGTGCACTAGAGCTGGCCACTGAAATCGCCGCCTTGCCGCCGCTAGCCGTCGCGCAGATCAAAGAAGTGATGCTGGCCGGTGCTGACCTGCCGCTGGAGAGCGCGCTGGTGTTGGAGCGCAAGGCCTTCCAATTGCTATTCGATTCGAGCGACCAGAAAGAGGGCGCTCAAGCCTTCCTGGAAAAACGCAAAGCGATCTTCTCAGGAGAATGAGCGATGACACGTGAAATTAACCGGATGGCGGTTGTTGGCGCCGGAGTCATGGGTACAGGTATTGCTCAGATCGCCGCTCAGGCGGGCATTCGCGTCACGCTGTTTGATAGTCGCGAAGGCGCTGCGCAGGGCGCCCGCGAAAGCTTGAAAGGCACGTTGGACAAGCTGGTCGACAAAGGCAAGATTGCCAACGCCGATGCGCTGGCCACGCTCTCCCGCGTGCAAGTGGCGAGCGCCCTTACGGAACTGAGCGACGTCGACCTGGTAGTGGAAGCCATTATCGAGCGCCTCGACGCCAAGCAGGGCTTGCTCGCCGAGTTGGAAGCCGTGGTTGCCGATGACTGCATTCTGGCTACCAACACCTCATCGCTCTCCGTCACCAGCATTGCTCGCAATTGCCGACTTCCCCAACGCATCGCTGGCTTTCATTTTTTTAACCCTGTGCCGCTGATGAAAGTGGTGGAAGTCATCGATGGTCTGGCGACTGACCCGCAGGTAGGCGACAGCCTCCGAGCCCTGGCTGCCCGCATGGGGCATAGGGGTATTCGGGCGAAGGACACACCAGGGTTCATCATCAATCACGCCGGCCGTGCATATAGCACTGAGGCTTTGCAAATTCTCAAGGAAGGCGTAGCCGAACCCGCCGAGGTAGACCGTATCCTGCGCGAGGGTCTGGGTTTTCGCATGGGGCCCTTGGAGCTGTTTGATCTGACGGCTCTTGATGTTTCCCATCCAGTCATTGAGTCGATCTACAACCAGTTCTACCAGGAACCGCGGTATCGGCCTGCAGCGCTAACACGCCAGATGCTGGATGCCGGCTACGTCGGGCGCAAGGTCGGGCGTGGGTTTTACCGATACGCCGACGGCCAGATGATCGATCCACCCGCCGCACAGGCAGTACCTGCGCTGGAAGCATTTCCGCCGGTTTGGCTTGGCACTGAAAACCCCGAGGATCGTGCACGTTTCACCGAGCTTCTTCAGCAGGTGGGCGCGCGGGTCGAAGAGGGCACGGTCCCAAGCAGCGAGGCCCTGTGTTTGCTGGCACCTTACGGTCTGGATGCCACCGGCGCCGTCGGCCTGTTTGGCACCGATCCTGAGCGCACGGTGTGCATCGACCCGCTGCTGGATATCGCCCGCTACCGCACGCTGATGCTAAATCCCGCTACCCATGCCGACATGCGCGATGCCGCCCATGCGCTGTTGGGCCGCGATGGCGTGGGCGTCAGTGTGATCAATGACAGTGTCGGCTTTGTGGCCCAAAGGGTACTGGCCATGATCGTCAACCTGGCGGGCGATATCGTTCAGCAGCGTATCGCCAGTGTCGATGACCTGGATGAAGGCGTGCGCCGTGGTCTTGGTTATCCGCAAGGTCCGCTGGCCTGGGGCGATAGTGTCGGGCCCAAGCGTTTGCTCACCACTCTTGAACGCATGACCGAACTGACGGGCGATCCCCGTTATCGGCCGGGTCCCTGGCTGCGGCGACGGGCCGCCTTGGGCCTTTCATTGCGTCACAACGAACCACTCCCGACTGAACCTCAACGCTAGGATTTTCCCATGCTCGACGCCTACATCTTCGCGGGACTGCGCACGCCATTTGGCCGCCACGGCGGCGCACTCGCTTCGGTACGCCCAGACGACCTCGCCGCCCATGTGATCCACGAATTGCTCGCTCGCCACGCCATCCCTGGCGAAGCCATCGAGGACGTGATTCTGGGCAATACCAACCAGGCAGGGGAGGACAGCCGCAACATCGCGCGTCACGCCGCACTGCTTGCAGGCTTGCCCGTGACCGTACCTGGGCAGACAGTTAACCGCCTGTGCGCCAGTGGTCTGGCGGCGGTGATCGATGCCGCCCGCGCAGTGACCTGTAACGAAGGCGAACTGTTTGTCGCCGGCGGGGTGGAGAGTATGTCCCGTGCACCCTTTGTCATGGCTAAAGCAGAAGCGGCCTATAGCCGCGAACTGACGGTGTTCGACAGTACCATTGGCGCCCGTTTTCCCAACCCGAAGATCGTCGCCGAGTTTGGCAACGACAGCATGCCGCAAACGGGCGATAACGTGGCTCAGGAGTACGGCATCTCCCGTGCTGAGGCCGACGTCTTTGCTGCCGGCTCTCAGGCCCGTTATGAAGCCGCACGTAGCGCAGGTTTCTTTCAGGAAGAACTGCTCGCGGTCAGCGTGCCCACCGGGCGCAAGACGCCACCCAATGTGGTGGAGCAGGACGAGCACCCGCGCCCGCAATCGGACCTGATCGCTTTGGCTCGCCTGAATCCTCTCTCCGAAGGTGGTGTGGTTACCGCCGGCAACGCATCAGGCGTCAACGATGGCGCGGCGGCATTGCTGATTGGCTCGGCCGCGGCGGGCGAACGGCACGGCTTGGTTCCGATGGCGCGCATTCTGTCGGCCGCCGCCGTGGGTGTGGCCCCGCGCATTATGGGCGTCGGCCCGGTGGAGGCTATTCATAAGGCATTGGCTCGCGCGCAGCTCAGCCTGGCGGATATGGACATTATCGAGATCAACGAAGCGTTCGCCAGCCAGGTGCTGGGCTGCCTGAAAGGTCTGGGTGTTGCGTTCAACGACCCGCGGGTAAACCCACACGGTGGCGCCATCGCCGTCGGCCACCCATTAGGTGCATCCGGTGCGCGCCTGGCCCTGAGCACCGCTCGCGCGCTGCAACAGAGCGGCAAACGCTACGCTGTGGTGAGCCTATGCATCGGCGTGGGCCAAGGCCTCGCCATGGTGATGGAGCGTGTGTAAGTGCGCGCAAGCAAAGGTGAAATGAAATGGGTGCTTTGACTGGGTATCGCGTGCTCGACTTGAGCCGCATTCTGGCTGGTCCCTGGTGCGGCCAAACTCTGGCCGATCTGGGTGCCGAAGTGATCAAAATCGAACGGCCGGGCGCGGGTGATGACACCCGTGGCTGGGGGCCGCCATGGATGAAGGGGCAGAACGCCGAGTCCACCGGCGAGGCTTCTTATTACCAGTCCACCAATCGCGGCAAGTTGTCGGTGGCGCTAAACATCGCCAGCCCCGAGGGGCAGGAAATGGTGCGGGCCCTGGCTACCAGTTGCGACGTACTGATCGAGAACTACAAGGCCGGTTCCTTGGCCAAGTACGGGCTGGATTACGCTAGCCTCGCTGCGCTCAATCCACGCCTGGTGTATTGCTCGGTGACGGGTTTCGGCCAGACCGGGCCGCGCGCCGCAGAACCGGGTTACGACTTCATCATTCAGGGTATGGGTGGAATGATGAGCATCACCGGCGAGCGCGACGATCTGCCCGGTGGCGGCCCGCAAAAGGTAGGCGTTGCCTTCGCGGACCTGATGACCGGCCTGTACTCGACGGTGGCTATCCAAGCTGCGCTGCTCAGCCGAGAAAAGACCGGGCTTGGTCAACATATCGATATGGCGTTGCTGGATGTTCAGGTCGCCACACTGTGCAACCAGAGCCAGAACTATCTGGCTTCCGGCAAGCCGCCCGGGCGTTATGGCAACGCCCACGCCAACATTGTGCCGTACCAGGTGTTTCGCGCCAGTGATCGCGACTTCATCATTGCCTGCGGCAACGACTCACAGTTCGTCGCACTGTGCGACGCCATCGGCCTGCCAGAGCTGCCGAAAGATCCGCGTTTCGCGCGCAACGCCGACCGAGTCAGCAACCGCGAGGAGATCGTTGCCATCCTGTCGCGTCACTTTCTCGGAGGGCTCGCCGATGAGTGGGTAGGGCGCATTCACCCGCAGGGCGTACCGGTAGGGGCCATCAACAGCATTGCCCAGGCGCTGGACGAACCACAGATACTGGCGCGCAACATGCTGGTCAACATTCCCCATCCCTTGAAAGCCGACTTCGTCACGGTCGGCAGTCCGATCAAGTTGTCTCGCACACCGGTCGAGTACCTGCGCCCCGCGCCGATGCTGGGTGAGCATACCGATGAGGTGCTCAAGCGCCAGTTGGGTCTCGATGATGAGCGCCTGGCCGAGTTGAAGGCACAAGGCATCATCGAACAGCTTGGTGAACGCTGAACCTGCCATGCCCCGGCCAGCCAGCTTGCCGGGGCAATTTTTCCCATGGAGCCTTTATGAAAGTCCTCGTAGCGATCAAGCGTGTGGTCGATTACAACGTCAAGGTTCGCGTCAAGGCGGACAACAGCGGCGTCGATCTCGCCAACGTTAAGATGTCGATGAACCCCTTCTGCGAAATCGCCGTGGAAGAAGCCGTACGCCTGAAAGAGAAGGGCGTTGCCAGTGAAATCGTCGTGGTGTCGATCGGCCCGACGGCGGCGCAAGAGCAGCTGCGTACTGCTTTGGCCCTCGGTGCCGACCGCGCCATCCTGGTCGAGGCTGTCAAGGAAGAGGGTGCTGACGAGCTGAACTCCCTGGCCGTGGCCAAGCTGCTCAAGGCCGTGGTCGACAAGGAGCAGCCGCAGCTGGTGATCCTCGGCAAGCAGGCCATCGACAGCGACAACAACCAGACCGGCCAGATGCTCGGCGCGCTGACCGGCTTCGGCCAAGGCACCTTCGCCTCCAAGGTCGAAGTGGCGGGCGACAAGGTCAACGTGACCCGCGAGATCGACGGCGGCCTGCAGACCGTGGCGTTGAACCTGCCGGCGATCGTCACCACCGACCTGCGTCTGAACGAGCCGCGCTACGCCTCCTTGCCGAACATCATGAAGGCCAAGAAGAAGCCGCTGGAGGTGCTCACCCCGGACGCCCTGGGCGTTGCCACCGCGTCCACCGTGAAGACCCTGAAAGTCGAAGCGCCGGCTGCCCGCCAGGCCGGCATCAAGGTCAAGTCGGTGGCGGAACTGGTCGAGAAACTGAAGAACGAGGCGAAGGTAATCTAAATGACTATCCTGGTTATCGCTGAACACACCAATGCCGCCCTGGCGCCGGCCACTCTCAACACCGTGGCCGCTGCGCAGAAGATCGGTGGCGACATCCACCTCCTGGTTGCCGGTGCCGCCTGTGGCGCCGCCGCCGAAGCGGCTGCCAAGCTCGCCGGCGTGGCCAAGGTGCTGGTGGCCGACAACGCCGCCTTCGCCCATCAGCTGCCGGAAAACGTTGCGCCGCTGGTAGCTGCTCTTGTTCAAGAAGCAGGGGGCAAGGGTTACAGCCACATCCTCGCCGCCGCCACCAGCAACGGCAAGAACATCCTGCCGCGCGTCGCCGCCCAGCTGGACGTCGACCAGATCTCCGAAATCATCGCCGTGGAAAGCGCCGACACTTTCAAGCGGCCGATCTACGCCGGTAACGCCATCGCCACCGTGCAGTCTTCGGCGGCGGTGAAGGTGATCACCGTGCGTGCCACCGGTTTCGATCCGGTGGCCGGCGAAGGCGGCAGTGCTGTCGTGGAAGCCGTGGCCGTTGGCGGCGACGCCGGCATCTCGGCCTTCGTCTTTGAGGCGCTGGCCAAGTCCGATCGTCCGGAACTGACCGCGGCCAAGATCGTCGTCTCCGGCGGTCGCGGCATGCAGAACGGAGACAACTTCAAGCACCTGTATGCCCTGGCCGACAAGCTCGGCGCCGCCGTCGGTGCTTCGCGCGCTGCGGTCGACGCCGGT
>DATDTH010000793.1:0-2171 GCA_035290985.1 Pseudomonas sp.
AGGCGGAGCGGGGCGCCAGCATTACCTGACGGCCATCACCAAGGTCGATGATCAGATAGTCGAAGTGATAGACGTGGAAAAGGTGTTGGCGGAAATCTCGCCGATGAGCAACAAGGTGTCCCCGGAGAAGCTGGCCGATCCGCTGTTGGAAAAGGCCCGGGGCCGTGAAGTGCTGCTGGTGGATGACTCTAATGTGGCCATGGGTCAGCTCAAGGCCACCATGGCCCAGCTGGATATCCGCACCCACTCGGCCACCGATGGCTTGCGCGCCCTCACCTTGCTGAAGAAATGGGCTGATGCCGGGATCGATGTGCAGGAAAAGCTGCTGATGGTGATCACCGATGCGGAAATGCCGGAAATGGATGGCTACCGCCTGACCACCGAGATTCGCAACGACCCGCGCCTCAAGGACCTCTACGTCGTGATGCACACCTCGTTGTCCGGCAGTTTCAACGAGGCGATGGTGAAAAAAGTTGGCTGCGACAACTTCCTCTCCAAGTTCCAGCCGGACAAGCTGGTGGACACGGTGCGCGAGCGCCTGCTGCTGGACGAGTCCCCGGGCTGAGATTCGATTTGGCAAGCGCGTAAGCGCTTTTGTCGGGTTACGCTGCGCTAACCCGACCTACGCGGCCCCCCACCCTACGGCTTCACCTCGCTCAGGCGCTGGCGCAAGCGCTCGATCCGGGCGCGGTTGACGCCGAAATCGGCATAGCCCAGGCGCGAGGCCGAACGTACCTCCACCCCCTGGGTGCCAATCAGGAACTCCACGTCGTCGACGAAGCGCAGCACCTTGCTGGTGAATTGCACCTGCAGGTAGTCGTCCCGCTGTTCCATCACTTTCGTCCGCGGCTCGCTGGCCAGTACCTCGAGCAGGCGGTTGCGGGTCTGCTCGGGGCTGCCCGCCAGGGGCAGCGGCGCAATGCGATGGGTTTCATCGGGGTCCTGGCTGCCGACGCAGTTGGGGGACGCTGGGCAGGGGCTCAGGCGACCCTCCCTGATCCCGAGGTCATCCGGCGGGCTGCCGCTGCAGGCGATCAGCAGGCTAAGCAAGCCCAGGCTCAACAAGGACTTGTAGGCGCGCCGGGCACCTCGTATAACGGCGTTTTGCCGAACAGGAAGCTGGCTCATGCTGCGTCTCTCCGCGCTCTATCGTTTTCCACTCAAATCCGCCATGGGCGAGCGCCTGCAGCAGGCGAACCTGGATGCGTTGGGCCTTATGGGCGACCGTCGCTGGATGGTAGTCGATCGCGACAGCGGCCGCTTCCTGACTCAGCGTTTGTTGCCGCAGATGACCCGACTCAAGGCCCGCTGGCAGGGTAAGGAGCAGTTGCTCCTGAGTGCGCCGGGGCTGCCGGACCTGGTCGTCGCCGTGCCGGATGCCGACGCGCCCCTGCGCGGGGTCACGATCTGGCGCGACAGCTTGCGTGTGCCGGATGCCGGCGAGCCGGCCGCCGATTGGTTGAGTCAGTTGCTCGAACGCCCCTGTCGCCTGGTGCAGGTGCCAGCGCAGCGGGCGCGCCAGGTGAATACCGTGTACGCCGAGCCGGGCGACAAGGTGGCTTTCGCCGACGGTTTTCCATTGCTTCTGATCGGTCAGGCCTCGCTGGACGACCTGGCGGGGCGGGTGGGGCGGCCGCTGGAGATGCTGCGTTTTCGCCCGAACCTGGTGGTCGAAGGTGCCGAGGCCTATGCCGAAGATGGCTGGAAACGCATTCGCATCGGCGACCTGGAGTTTCGCGTGGCCAAGGGCTGTTCACGCTGCATCATGACCACCCTGGACCCGCTCACCGGCGAGCGCAGCATCGACCGCGAACCCCTGGCCACCCTCAAGACCTACCGCGAACGGGACGGGGACGTGTATTTCGGGCAGAACCTGATTCCCTGCGGTGTCGGTCAGTTGCGCGAAGGCATGGCGGTCGAGGTATTGGAATAGGGGCAGCTACAAGAAAAGCAGCTTCAAGCTTCAAGCTTCAAGCTTCAAGAAGTAGCGTTCCTTGTGGCTTGTAGCTGCTCTTATGGCTTGTCGCTTGAGGCTGCTCTACTTACTGATCATCGAAATAGCGCTCGTGCCAATCCACCAGCGGCTGGGGGGCGTTGAGTTTCTGGCCGTAGATCACCGAGTAGGCCAGCACGTTCTGCACGTACTGGCGGGTCTCGTCGAACGGGATGCT
>DATDTH010000794.1:0-2245 GCA_035290985.1 Pseudomonas sp.
CTCTCCCGCACGCGGTAGAGGGGAGCAAAGCCGCAGCCCATTTATGGGAGAGGGTTGGGGAGAGGGGCTTTTAAAAAGGCTTACTCGCCCCAGACGTCCTTCAGGACATTTACCCAGTTCTCGCCCATGATCTTGCGCACCACGCGCTCGGGGTGGCCGCGCTTGAGCAGGGTCTCGGTGAGGTTGGGGAATTCGCCGACGGTGCGGATGCCCAGGGGGTTGATGATCTTGCCGAAGCTGGTCAGGCGGCGGGCATAGCCCTTGTCGTGGGTCAGGTACTCGAAGAAGTCCTGGCCGTGGCCCTGGGTGAAGTCGGTGCCGATGCCGATGGCGTCTTCGCCGACCAGGTTCATCACGTATTCGATGGCTTCGGCGTAGTCGTCGATGGTCGAGTCGATGCCCTTGGCCAGGAAGGGCGCGAACATGGTCACGCCGACGAAACCACCATGGTCGGCGATGAACTTCAGCTCTTCATCGGACTTGTTGCGCGGGTGCTGCTTGAGGCCGGACGGCAGGCAGTGGGAGTAGCAGACCGGTTTATTCGACGCGAGTATGACCTCCTCGCTGGTCGTGCTGCCGACATGGGACAGGTCGCACATGACGCCGACGCGGTTCATCTCGGCGACTATCTCACGGCCGAAGCCGGACAGTCCGCCGTCGCGCTCGTAGCAGCCGGTACCCACCAGGTTCTGGGTGTTGTAGCACATCTGCACGATGCCCACGCCGAGCTGCTTGAACACCTCGACATAGCCGATCTGGTCTTCATAGGCATGGGCGTTCTGGAAGCCGAAGAGGATGCCGGTCTTGCCCTCGGCCTTGGCCTTGCGGATATCGGCGGTGCTGCGCACCGGGATCACCAGGTCGCTGTTTTCACGCATCAGCTTCTGGCTTTTGCAGATGCTGTCGATGGTGGCCTGGAAGCCTTCCCACACCGACACGGTGCAGTTGGCCGCGGTGAGCCCGCCCTTGCGCATGTCCTCGAACAGCTCGCGGTTCCACTTGGCAATGATCAGCCCGTCGATGACGATGCTATCGGCGTGCAATTCGGCTGGGCTCATCAGGCAGTCCCCTTGTAGCGCTAGGTATGGATCGAATGGATCGCGCTCGACGCTCGATGCGTCTGGCGCTTTGGGGCCAGCATAGCCCTGGGGGGGTTGCCGCCATCGCGCAAAAACGACAGGGGAATTGTCGAAAGCGTCAAAGCCGGGCGGTCAGAGCCCTAAGTCGGCCCCGGACCCGCCTGTGGCCCGCGCCGAGGTCTTTTTCCCGCCCACGGTGCGCGTCGGCAAAAAACGCCAGGCAAAAAAAGACCCCCGCAAAGCCGATACAAAGCGGGGGTCGAAATAGGCTTTCCTGGAGAGGAAACGCACCTGTATATGAACGCAGCTGTATAAACGCAGCTGTATAAAAGACTCCGCCCGGCGACCAACCGGGGCTGCGCAAGCGCAGGAATCGCGTTGTGGGCATTCTGCGGGCAGGCGCCTGGCGGGCCTTAGTTGAAAACGACCTGCGCGTATGCACCGCGGCCATTGGCCGGGCGCCGCTCTTGTCGCTGTCGGCGCGGCTGCGCAGAATCCAACGACACCGACTCTCTAGAAGGATTAGCAGCGATGATGCACGCAGACCTGATCGACCAGGACGACTTGCGCGAACGCCTGCAGGCCCTGGGCTTCGAGGTGCCCCAGGGTGCCACGGCGGAACAGGCCTGCGCGCGGGCGCTGATGGGCCTGGACCAGGCCCGCGCCAATGCGCTGCGCGGGCTGGTCGAGCAACTGCTGGCCAGCGGCGCGGTGATGCTGCCGGCGGTGCGTGAAGCCATCGCCCGCCAATTGCTGCCGACCCTGGCAGAGTACCGGCAGAACCACGGCTGAAGGCTTCCAGGTGTCCGGGCCGGTCGGCAATCCGGGAACGGGACTCACCAAAACTATTACGGATCGAACCGGAGCTAAGCAGCACCTCTATTGAGCTGGATCAAAACCTCTTTGCCAGCGCTCCCTAACATTGAACCCAGCCAACACAAGTTCATCTAAGGGAGCCCCCCCATGCATAAGTCCTTCTTCACCGCGTCGCTGCTGGCCCTTGCTATCGCCAGCCCAATGGCCATGGCCTTCGAAGCTGGCGATATCATCGTCCGTGCCGGCGCCATTACCGTCGACCCCCATGAAAGCAGCAGCGACATCTGGGTCGGTGCTTTGGGTACCGACGTCGCCGGAACCCAAGCCACCCTCGACAGTGACACCCAGCT
>DATDTH010000795.1:0-14995 GCA_035290985.1 Pseudomonas sp.
CCGCTCCTACCAAAAAACCTTAAATCAAACACCACGCCCGACCACGGGCCGAGGAGAGAGACGATGGCCAAGACATTGTTGGTGAAGAATGCCGAGCTGCTGGTGACCATGGACGGCGAACGCCGCGAGATCAAGCAGGGCGGCCTCTATATAGTCGACAACCTGATCCAGCAGGTCGGCCCCAGCAGCGAGCTGCCGGCGAGCGCCGACGAGGTGCTCGACCTCAAGGGCCATATCGTCATCCCCGGGCTGGTCAACACCCATCACCATATGTACCAGAGCCTGACCCGGGTGGTGCCGTCGGCCCAGGATGGCGAGCTGTTCAACTGGCTGACCAACCTCTACCCGATCTGGGCGCGGCTGACCCCGGAGATGATCCAGGTCTCGACCCAGACGGCCATGGCCGAGCTGATCCTGTCCGGCTGCACCACCTCCAGCGACCACCTGTACATCTACCCCAACGGCTGCAAGCTGGACGACAGCATCCATGCCGCCGGCGAGATCGGCATGCGCTTTCACGCCGCCCGCGGCAGCATGAGCGTCGGCCGCAGCCAGGGTGGTCTGCCGCCCGACAGCGTGGTGGAAAAGGAAGCCGATATCCTCAAGGAGTCCCAGCGGCTGATCGAGGATTACCACGACGCCTCCCACGGCGCGATGCTGCGGGTGGTGGTGGCGCCGTGTTCGCCCTTCTCGGTGAGTCGCGACCTGATGCGCGAGGCCGCGGTACTGGCGCGCCAGTACGGTGTGTCGCTGCACACCCACCTGGCCGAAAACCTTAACGACATCGCCTACAGCCGCGAGAAATTCGGCATGACCCCGGCCGAGTATGCCGAGGACCTCGGCTGGGTCGGTCACGATGTCTGGCACGCCCACTGCGTGCAGCTCGACCAGCACGGCATCGACCTGTTCGCCCGCACCGGCACCGGCGTCGCCCATTGCCCCTGCTCGAACATGCGCCTGGCCTCGGGTATCGCCCCGATCCGCAAGATGCGCGACGCCGGGGTACCGGTGGGCCTGGGGGTGGACGGTTCGGCCTCCAACGATGGCGCGACCATGATCGGCGAAGTCCGCCAGGCCCTGCTGCTGCAGCGCGTCGGTTTCGGTCCGGATGCCATGACCGCCCGCGAAGCCCTGGAGATCGCCACCCTGGGTGGGGCGAAAGTACTCAACCGTAACGATATAGGCGCACTGGCGCCGGGCATGGCGGCGGACTTCGTGGCCTTCGACCTGCGCCAGATCGCCTTCGCCGGCGCGCTGCACGACCCGCTGGCGGCCCTGGTGTTCTGCGCCCCGAGCCAGGTTGCCCACAGCGTCATCAATGGCCGGCAAGTGGTCAAGGACGGCCAGTTGCTGAGCGTCGACCTGCCGCTGGTGATCGAGCGGCACAACCGCCTGGCCCTGCAATTGGTCACGGGCGACTGAGGCGCGTCGCTCCAAGTTAGCGGGTCGGACGCGTGCTGGTTCGTTAACTTGACTTGCGGGGCAGTAATTGGCGCAATTCTTGATTATAATTGTCGCCACCTTCGTCAGGTTTCGTATACAAACCTGTTTCCAGTGGCCTTGCCCTTAAGGAGAGTCCAGTGAAACCCCTTCTTTGCTGTTGGCTGTTGAGCAGTCTGCTGCCCTGTGCAGCGTACGCCGAGACCTATGTGGTCGGTGTCGAGAACTCAGAATTCCTGCCGTATTCCAGGGTCGATGCCCAGGGCCAGTACGGCGGTTATGCTCGCGAACTGCTCGACCGTTTCGCCAGTCGCGCGGGTGTTACCTTCGTCTACCGGCCGATCGCGCCGGCCGCGCTGCTGGACGAATTGCTCGAGGGCAGCGTCGATTTCAAATACCCGGACAGCCCGGCCTGGGGCGCGGAAGCCCGGGCCAGAAAGCCGCTGCTCTACAGCGCCAGTACCGCCGACTACATAGACGGCGTGCTGGTGGCGCCGCTGCGCCACGGCAAGGGCCTCGAGCAACTCAAGCACCTGGCGGTGGTCGGCGGCTGGACCCCGCAGCACTACGACGAGGCCATCGCGAGCGGACGCATGACCCGGCTGGACAGCAAGAGCCTGCCGGCGATGATCCGCAGCGCCGTGAAGAAGCAGGCCGACGGCGCCTATTACAATGTCGAGGTGGCGCTTTATGCCCTCAACCACAGCAGCAAGCTGACCAATGCCCTGCAGTTCGATGCCGGCCTGCCGTACAGCCGTGGCACTTACCACCTATCGACCCTGAAGCATCCGGCCCTGCTCAAGCGCTTCGACCAGTTCCTCGCGGACCCGGCCAGCGACGTGCAAGGCCTGAAAGCCAAGTACCGGGTGGAAGAGAACATCAACTCCGAGTTCCTCGGCCTGGAACAGTGGAAGGTCGACTTCATCAAGCGCCAGCGCGCCAAGGAATCGGCGGCCAAGGCCGGTTGAGCGGGGGGCAATTTCGTAGCCCAATTAGCCTTGGCGCAATCCGGCGGCCGCGGCGTCCCGGATTGCGCTGCGCTTATCATTGGGCTACCGGGCTCTGGTAGGGCGGGTGCAACCCGCGTAGAGAAGTATCGAGAAGGCCCCGGATTGCATCCAGGCCACAACTGCGCCAGTCTCGTTTCCACGACAGCATCCTGCTGAGCCAAGGAAACTACCCATGGGATTTACCACGAGCCGCACCGTGCTGTTCGGCGACTGCGATCCGGCCGGGATCGTTTATACGCCTCGGATCGGCTATTTCGTCATCGAGGCGGTGCACGATTTTCTCGCCCACCTGCTGGGCGGGCCGGGGGTGCGGGCGTTGTTGGCGCTGGACATATTGCCGCCGGCGCGGGCACTGGCCATCGAGTTCCTGGCACCCATGGTCTGGGACGAGGTGATCGAGATCGACGTGGGTTGCGAACCGCCCGGCGGTAGCGCCTTCAGTTTCCACCTGGAGGCGCGCAAGGCCTCGGGGGAGGTGGCCTTCAGCGCGACCCTGACCCAGGTGTGCGTTTGCCCGCAGAGCAAAAGACCGATCCCGCTTCCCGAGGTGCTGCGGCGCGCGCTGGAGACGGCGGCCGAAGGCTGAGGAACAGACCGTAGGTCGGGTTAGCAAAACGTAACCCGACCTACGGAAATCACCTCGGCGGCGCAGTCGTAGAAGGGCGGGTGGGGCCGCCTAGGTGAAACCCGCGTATCGAGGTGCTGGTAAAGGGGGCGAACCGCGCAACGCCAGACACGACAAAGGCGCCCTCGGGCGCCTTTGTCGTGTGCAGGTAGTGGTTTTAGCTGGCCAGTTCGGCCTTGTTCGGGCAGGGGCTGGCGGTGGGGCAGTCGGGCAGGCCGAGGGTATTGGCGGTGGCCTGTTCGACGGTCTGGCGCACGGTGGTCATGGATGCTTCGGGGTCGAAGTCATAGTCGTCCTCGTCTTCGAGGCTGGGGTCTTCCGGCAGGAAGATGTTCAGCAGAATGGCGCTCAAGGCCCCGACCGTGATCGAAGATTCGAAAATCAGGTGCAGGGATTTTGGCAATGACAACAGCACTTCCGGCACTACCGCCACACCAATCCCCAGTCCAAGCGAGATGGCCACGATCAGCATGTTGCGTCTATGCAGGCCGGCCTCGGCGAGGATCTTGATGCCGGCCACGGCGACCGTGCCGAACATGATGATGGTGGCGCCGCCCAGCACCGGCTTGGGCATGCCCAGCAGCACCGCGCCTATCACCGGGAACAACCCCAGCAGCACCATGATGGCGGCGATATACAGGGCCACATGGCGGCTGGCGACGCCGGTCAACTGGATCACGCCGTTGTTCTGCGCAAAGGTGACCATGGGCATGCTGTTGAGGGTGGCGGCGATCACCGAGTTGAGGCCGTCGGCCAGCAGTCCGGATTTGATCCGGCGGATATACACCGGGCCTTGCACGGGTTGGTGGGAAATCATCGAGTTGGCCGTCAGGTCACCAGCGGCTTCCAGGGGCGTGACCAGGAAGATGATGGCAATCGGCACGAAGGCCACCCAGTCAAAGGCGAAACCGTATTTGAATGGAACCGGCACGCTTACCAACGGCAGGGCGGCAAAGTCCGGTAGCTGCACCTTGCCCAGCGACATGGCCACCAGGTAGCCGACGGTCAGGCCGATGATGATGGCGCCCAAACGCACCAGCGGCGCATTGAAGCGGTTGAGCACCACGATGATGCCCAGCACCAGGAAGGCCAGTCCGAGGTTTTCGGCCGAACCCAGGTCGGTGGCGCCAAAGCCGCCGGCCATGTCGGTAACCGCCACCTTGATCAGGGACAGGCCCATCAGGCAGATGATGGTGCCGGTGACCACGGGGGAGATCAGTTTGCGCAGTTTGTCGATGAACTGACTGAAGGCCACCTCGACAAAGGCGGCAAAGAAACACACGCCAAAGATGGTGCCGAGAATTTCGTCGGTGCCACCGCCACGGGCCTTGACCAGGAAGCCGGCGCTGAGAATCACGCTGAGGAAGGCGAAGCTGGTGCCCTGCAAACAGAGCAGGCCGGAACCGACCGGGCCGAAGCGCCGGGCCTGGATAAAGGTGCCGATGCCGGAGGCGAACAGCGCCATGCTGATCAGGTAGGGCACTTCGCTTTGCAGGCCCAGGGCGCCGCCGACTATCAGGGTCGGGGTGATGATGCCGACAAAGCTGGCCAGCACATGTTGCAGGGCGGCGAAGATCGAGGGGAAAAACCCCGGGCGGTCATCGAGCTGGTAGATCAGTTGGTTACTGGGCGCGCGGTGGCGCTGTTGCGGGAAATCACTCATGGGTAAAGCCTGCCATTTGTTATTAGTCGGTCGTGGGCTCGGGTGGGGCGGCGCTGCCGCTCCGCGGACCTGAGGGATCAAATAAACTGTCTGATCGGTCAGGTTGTGACCACTGTAGCGGTCGGCAGGATTTATGTGCAACAAATAAATTGAAGATTGTGTACAAAAAACAAATTAAGAGTATCCAGTGTTTTGGCGCCATTTTGCGGGGCGGCAGTGGGTAGCGGCTGGGCCTGGAAGCCTTTGTAGGAGCGGTCCATGACCGCGATATTGGGTCATGCAAAAGCTTCGCGGGCACGGCCCGCTCCTACGGGTTCTGAAGCTCAGGCGAAAGCGTTAGAAGTGGTACTTCACCAGGGCCTGTACCGCGAGCTGGTCGAAGCCGTCGTCGGAGCCGTCGATGGGTTTGACGCCGTACTTGTTGTGCCACATGTTCAGCTCGGTGCCGACATAGAGCTTGCGCTCCTCGCCGAACAGTTGCTTGCCGGCGTCCCACTTGATCTGGATCGAGGAGCCGACCGAGGTCTGGGTGTTGGCGTCCTTGGAGGGCGCGCGCCAGTCGATGTAGCCGTCGACCACGAAGCTCTGGTCGCCGATGGCGAAGGGGTAGGCGCCGGCCACGGTCAGCTGTTCGGTGTAGCCATTGCCAGCGTCGCTGGCCTGGAAGTCATGGTCGAAGAAGATGTGGTTGTTGACCTTGACCCGGTACAGGTTGGTCTGCAGGAAGGCGAAGCCGGGGACGTTCCAGTCCAGGCCGATGCCATACAGGTAGTTCTCGGTGCCCGGTCCGCCATTGCCCTTCTCATAGGTGAAGGCCGCCTTGACGTCCTTCAGCGGGCCGACGGACAGGTCCTGGCCGGTCAGCCAGCCGAGGCTGATCCGGGGCGAGAACTCGAAGTAGTAGAAGTCGTTTTTTTCCTTGGCCTCGAGGTTGCCGAAGGTGCTGCCGCTGTACTGCGTGTTATCGGCATCGACGTAGTCGAGAAACATGAACATATCGCCCCAGACCCAGCCACTGGCGTGCTCGAAGGTGTAGGTGCTCTGGGAGCGCTGTTCTTCATCGTTGAAGTTCAGCTCATTGAAGTTGTCGCCGTTCAGGTAGCTCAGGCTGTTGTCTTGCCAGAACAACAGGTCGCCCGCCAGGGCCTGGCCGCTCAGGGCCAGACCGCCAGCGAACGCCAGGCTGGAAAGTGTCGATTTCATTGATGCTGTCTCCTCGTTGTTGTTATGGGTCGAACAGGTGTGTCGGGTGAATCATGGGCAAAAAAAAGCCGCGCCCGGTGGGGCACGGCAAGGGGAGCTTCAGTTGAGCTTGGCGCCCTGGCGGATCCAGGCGCCGAGCAGGTCGCGCTCGGCCTGGGTCATCTGGGTCAGGTTGCCCAGAGGCATGGTCTGGGTGGCCACCGCCTGGGCCTGGATGCTCGGTGCCAGTTGCTGGATCTGCTCGGGCGTGTCGAACATCACCCCAGCCGGCGCGGCACTGAACATCGGGCTGCTCGGCTTGGCGGCATGGCAACTGGCGCAGCGTTGCTCGATCACCGTCCGCACCTGGGCGAAGGTGTCGGCGTTGGTGTTGGTCGCGGCCACTGCCACCGTGGGTTGCGAGCGGGGGCCGGTGACGAAGGCCAGGCAGATCATGCCCAGGGCGGCCACCGGCAGGGTCCAGGCGAATTTATTGCTGGCGTGACGGGTGTTGAAGTAGTGACGCACCAATACCGCCAGCACCGCGATGCCCGCCAGGATCAGCCAGTTGTAGGCGCTGCCGTAGGTGCTCGGGAAGTGGTTGCTGATCATGATGAACAGCACCGGTAGGGTGAAGTAGTTGTTGTGGCGCGAACGCAGCAGGCCCTTGGCCGGCAGGGCCGGGTCGGGAGTGCGGTTCTCTTCGATCGCCTTAACCAGGGCACGCTGGGCCGGCATGATGGTGAAGAACACGTTACCGACCATGATGGTGCCGATAATAGCGCCGACATGGATATAGGCGCCGCGGCCGCTGAAAACCTGGCTCAGGCCATAGGCCGCGGCCACCAGCAGCACGAACAACACTGCGCCGAGCAGGGCCGGGCGCTTGCCCAGGGCCGAGTCGCAGAGGACGTGGTAGGCCGCGTAGCCGCCGACCATCGAGCCGATACCGATGGCAATCGCCAGGGCCGGGGCCATGCCGCTGCCCGGGGCGATCAGGTAGAGCGTCGGGTTGAGGTAGAACACCACCAGCAGCAGGGCGACGCCGGAGAGCCAGGTGAAATAGGCCTCCCATTTGAACCAGTGCAGGTTGTCCGGCATCTTCGGCGGGGCCAGCTTGTATTTCTCCAGGTGGTAGATGCCGCCCCCGTGGATCGCCCAGAGGTCGCCGGCCAGGCCGTCCCGCGGGTTGGCCCGGTTCAGGTTGTTTTCCAGCCAGACGAAATAGAAGGAGGCGCCGATCCAGGCGATGCCGGTGATCATATGAACCCAGCGGATGCTCAGGTTCAGCCATTCCAGTAGATGTGCTTCCACAGTCAGTACCTCTTTGCACCTGTCGCCGGCGTGCCGGCAGCCAGGCCTTCTCTTATTGGTGGGGGTCGAGGATCAATACTTGATCTTCAGTAAAGAAATGCTCATCGCAGTTGTTGCCAGAACCGCTGCGATCAACCACCAGGAAGTCATCCCGCTTTTCGATCGTCAGCACCGGGTGGTGCCAGACGCCGCGATGGTAATTGATGCCCTGCCTGCCGTTGCTGCGGAAGGCGCGGACGGATTCCGACTGCGGGGCATCGCCAGCGGGCGCGACCACAATCAGAAAGGGGTGGCCGAGCAGCGGCACGAAGGCCTGGCTGCCCAGCGGATGACGCTCCAGCATGCGAATGTTCAGCGGCATCGGCAGCGCCTCGGCGCTGAAGATGCTGATGATGGCCTTGTCCTCAGGGGCCGCGGTCTCGACCGTGGCCAACTGGTGGTAGCGGCGGGTGGAGCCGTTGTTGATCATGAAGTGCGCGCTGCCGTCGGTTTCGATCACGTCACCGAAGGGGGCGAAGGCTTCTTTGCTCAGCGGCTCTATTGTCAGTGTGCGCATGCCGTGGTTTCGCTCGTCATCCCCGCGCGGGCGGGGCTCCGGTGTTGTCCGTCATCCCGCCCAGGCGGGACGCCAGTCCCTTACTTCGCCACCTTGCCGAACAGGCGCAGGCGGCTGATGCCCCCGTCGGGGAACACGTTGATGCGCACATGGGTAATCGGACCCAGGGCCTTAATCTGCTCGCTGAATTCATGCTCGGCGTGCATCTGCAGCTTCTGGTTGGGCAGCAGTTCGCGCCAGAACAGGCTCTGGGTTTCGATCTGGTTGTCGGTGCCGCCCTTGACGAAGGCCGCCTGGATCGAGCAGCTGTCCGGGTAGTTGCCCTTGAAGTGCAGGGTGTCGACCACTATGCGTTCGATCTCGCCCGGGTGCCCCAGGGCGACTATCACCCAGTCGTTGCCGGGGGTGCGGCGGCGGGCGGTTTCCCAGCCGTCGCCCATATTGATGCCGCGGCCCGGGTTGAGGATGTTGCTCATGCGCCCGAAGTGCTCGTCGGAGCAGGCCAGGGCGCGCCCGCCATTGAGGGCGGCGGCCAGGTCGAGCCGCTCGTTGTCGCCGACCGAGGCCCAATCGCGGAATGGAATGCCGTGCACGCGCAGGCGGGCGACGCCGCCGTCCGGGTAGATATTGAAGCGCAGGTGGGTGAAGGCCTGGGCGTTGTCGATCGCGTGGTAGTGATGGCTGTTGCCCTGCAGTTCGACCGCGGCCAGCACTTCGGTCCACTGGGTGTCGTCGCTCGGGTCGCCTTCGGCGACGAAGCAGGCTTCCAGGGAGGCCGAGGGCGGGAAGTTGCCGGTGAAGAAACTAGTGTCGATATCCACGCCCTTGATCGAGCCCGGCACGCCGAGGCGGATCACCGCGCTGTCATAACCTTCGAAACGCTTGCGGCGCGACTCCCAGCCATCCATCCACTTGCCGTTGTCGTCGAACACGCCTTCCTTCCACACGGCCGGGGTCGGCTGGAACAGGCGGTTGACGTCGGCGAACCAGTCGTCGGTGACGGAGATGGCCTGGGTGCCCAGGCGCGCATCGGCCAGGTTGACGAATTTCTCGAAGGGTGCGGCGTACGCTTTCATGGTGGGGCTGCCTTAGTCAGGGGCGAATGGGGGGCGGTCGTTTAAGCGGCTGTTGAAAAACTACTGCGCTAGGCTATACAGCGTTGAAATCACTCTCAAAATGCTCATTTACTGCGTGTAAATTGCGCTTTTTCGACTAATTTCGCCTTGTCTAGCCGTCGCTCGCTACCTTTTTCAACGGCCTCTGGCTACAGGGTTTGCAGCCGGAACAGCGCGATCTTGTTGATCTCGGTCAGGGCCCGGGTGAATTCGGCCTCCGTTGAGTTATGGATGCGTTCCTCGAAGGCCGCCAGGATCTGGTGCCGATTGCTGCCTTTAACCGCCATGATGAAGGGAAACGCGAACTTGGCCTTGTAGGCGTCGTTCAGCTCGGTGAAGCGCTGGAACTCTTCGGCCGTGCATTGGTGGATGCCCGCACCGGATTGCTCCGAGGTGCTGGCTTCGGTCAGCTCGCCGCGTACCGCGGCCTTGCCGGCGAGGTCCGGGTGCGCATTGATCAGGGCCAACTGGGTGGCCTTGTCGGCGCTCAGCAACAGGTCGGCCATGCGCTGGTGCAGGCCCTCGACCTCATCGAGGCTGTCGTCCAGGCCCAGGTCGTAGGCCTGCTCGGCGACCCAGGGCGAGTGCTCGTAGATGTCGGCGAAGGTGGCGACGAACAACTCGCGGGGCAGCAGGGACGGCGTCAGGGTCTGAAAGCGGCTCATTGCGCATGCTCCGAGGTGCAGGGGTGAGTGGCCTGCCAATGGCGGGCGATGTCGACGCGGCGAGCGCACCAGACCTGCTCATGGCTTTTGACGTAGTCGATAAAGCGCGCCAGGGCCGCCAGGCGGGCGGGGCGGCCGATCAGGCGGCAGTGCAGGCCGATCGAGAGCATCTTCGGCGCGCCGGCGCGGCCTTCGGCGTAGAGCACGTCGAAGGCGTCCTTCAGGTAGGTGTAGAAGTCGTCGCCGCTGTTGAAACCCTGGGCCTGGGTAAAGCGCATGTCATTGGTGTCCAGGGTGTAGGGGATCACCAGGTGCGGTTTGCCGCTGGGCGTGCGGGGTTCCCAGTAGGGCAGGTCGTCGTCGTAGGTGTCGCTGTCATAGAGGAAGCCGCCTTCCTCCATCACCAGGCGCCGGGTGTTCGGCCCGGTACGCCCGGTGTAGGAGCCCAGGGGGCGCTCGCCGGTGATCTCGGTGAGGATGCGGATGGCCTCGTGCAGGTGCTCGCGCTCCAGGGCCTCGTCCATGTACTGGTAGTCGATCCAGCGGTAGCCGTGGCTGCAGATCTCGTGACCGGCGGCGGCCATGGCGCGGATCAGGTCCGGGTGGCGCTGGGCGGCCATGGCCACGGCGAAGATGGTCAGTGGAATTTCGGCCTGCTCGAACAGCTTGAGGATGCGCCATACGCCGCTGCGGCTACCGTACTCATAGAGCGATTCCATGCTCAGGTTGCGCACGCCGGCAAGCGGCTGGGCGGAAACCATCTCGGAGAGAAAGGCTTCGGATTCCGGGTCGCCGTGGAGAATGTTGCGCTCGCCGCCTTCCTCGTAATTGAGGACGAAGGACAGGGCGATGCGCGCCTCGCCCGGCCAGTGCTGGTGAGGAGGGGTGTTGCCGTAACCGATCAGGTCGCGAGGGTAGTCAGCGCTCACTGCAGTCTTCCTTAAAAGATGGTGTTGCGACCGGGGGCCATCGTGAAGGATGGGGTGGGCGATCGCGATGGGTTGATTGTATACAAAGTGAGTGGTGCTTTGTAAATCAAAAAATTCGCAATTTTTCCGCAGGCGCTGTTGCTAGGCAGTAGCTGAAGCTGCGCCAGCCTGCCGTATCCGGGTCGCCACGCCGTTCGGCCGGGGCATGAAGTGAGCAACTGTCGAGGAACTGCTGGCAGAAAAATTGGCTGGATTGATTGTGTACAATTTCTTAATAAGTTGTCTTTTTTAATGTTTTTGCCATGTTATGCTGGCCGCACTGAATTCACCTGACAAGAGGAGGTGGGGTCTGTGGCGGTTCGCTGAGCGAGCACGCAGGCCCCTGAAGCCATGGGACGTTTAACCACTCATGTACTGGATGCCGCCCACGGCTGCCCAGGCAGTGCCATCAAGGTCGAGCTGTACCGCGTGACCGGCAACCAGCTGCAGCTGATCGACAGCGTGCTGACCAATCAGGATGGCCGTTGCGATGCGCCGATTCTGCAGGGCGAGGCCTATGTCAGCGGCGTCTACCAGTTGCAGTTCCACGCCGGCGACTATTACCGCGCCCGGGGTGTCGAACTGCCCGAGCCGGCCTTTCTCGATGTGGTGGTGCTGCGTTTCGGTATCGATGCCGCGCAGGAGCACTACCACGTGCCCCTGCTGATCTCGCCCTATAGCTATTCCACCTACCGCGGCAGCTAGGGTTGTACCGGTACAGACCGGATGGAACGCGGTCCCGTAGGCTGTGCTCAGCGCACCGCCGAGGTATCGCCGTCACGCTGACCTCCCGGTGCGCACGGCACACTCGATCGAAAAGCGGATCGCCAGCAAGCGGGCTCTTATCAAAAAAACACCTGGGCTCAAGGCAAGGCTTCGGACCGGAGCCGGTCCTTTCTCAAGGCGCTGGCCACCCGGCGTTGAAGCTCGTAGGCCGGTGCCTCGACGGCGTCGTAGTCGCGGGTGTAGCGAATGGAAAACTCGCGCACGCCCCATTGCTGGTACTGCTGCACATGCCAGAGTTCATGGGCCCAGAGCGCGACATTGTTGAGGGCGTCGTCCGCGTTGCGAAAGACGATGATGTCGATCAGGGTCACGGCATTCACATCGGGGTTTTGCAGCATGGTGTTGGCGGCGTTCAGCTCCGTGCTGTCACCCACCTTGTAGCGGGCCGAATCTAGCACCAGCAGGTCGTAGTAGGGTTCGAGCTGAACGCGGATATTCAGCGGAATGCCTCGGACATCGCCGGCCGCCGCCGTGTTGCGCGACTGCAGCAGCCATTCCTCCAGGCCGGAAGCCGCCATGCGGTTCACGCTTTCGGAAAAGGGTTCGATGTCCTTCTGGCTGACCGGGGCGCAAAAGCACGCGACCACGCAGACCTCCTGCAGCCCCGGCGGGCAGGCGGCGGCTGCGCCGAGCGAGGGGGCAAGGGAGAGGAGCAGCAGGGTTGACCCGATAAACTGACGCAAGGATACGGCCTGCATTGACGCTCCGGTGGTTCAGGGGGAAAAGGGAAAAGGGTGGCGAGCTACCCGAGGGGTTGGACCGCTGCGGCCCGCATTGATTACCCAGCGCTTTTGTGGCTGAAGGATACCGGATCCCGCGTCGGCAGGCTGCGACGCGCTGGTCGCGCAATCCTGGGCGCGGGCCCGTAGAATCGCACCCTGAAACAGAGCCTTGGGGTTGCAGCGGTGGAGTTACAGCAGGGGTTCGTCCTGACCCGGCATTGGCGCGATACGCCCGCGGGCACGGAAGTCGAGTTCTGGCTGGCGACCGACGACGGCCCCCGGCATCTGCGCCTGCCTTGCCAGCCTTCGGTGGCCTTTATGCCCGCCGCCCAGCGCGAGCAGGCCGAGGCGCTGCTGCGCGGCGAGCGCGACGTCGAGCTGCGCCCGCTGGCGCTGCGGGATTTCCATCAGCGTCCGGTGCTCGGCCTGTACTGCCGGCAGCATCGCCAACTGATGCGCATCGACAAGCTGCTGCGCAAGGCTGGGGTCGATCTCTACGAAGCCGATATCCGCCCGCCGGAGCGCTACCTGATGGAGCGCTTTATCACCGCGCCTGTATGGTTCGATGGCCGGGCGGACGACGGCGGCATGCTGCTCGATGCCCAGCTAAAACCCGCGCCGGGCTACCGGCCGCAGTTGAAGCTGGTCTCCCTGGATATCGAGACCACCGCCCATGGCGAACTCTATTCCATCGCGCTGGAGGGCTGCGGCGAGCGCCAGGTCTATATGCTCGGGCCGCCGAACAAGAGCGCCGAGGTCGACTTCCAGCTCGACTATTGCGACAGCCGGGCGCAGTTGCTCGAGCGGCTGAACCAGTGGCTGGCCCGCCATGACCCCGATGCGATCATCGGCTGGAACCTGGTGCAGTTCGATCTGCGGGTGCTGCAGGAGCACGCAGAGCGCCTGAAGGTGCCCTTGCGCCTGGGCCGTGGCGGTGACCCCATGGGCTGGCGCGAGCACGGCAGCCGCAACAACCATTACTTCGCCGCGGCCGCCGGGCGGCTGATCATCGACGGTATCGAGGGGCTGCGCTCGGCGACCTGGAGTTTTCCCTCGTTCAGCCTCGAACATGTCGCGCAGACGCTGCTCGGCGAAGGCAAGTCCATCGACACCCCTTACCAGCGCATGGACGAAATCGACCGCATGTTCGCCGAGGACAAGCCGGCGCTGGCACGCTACAACCTCAAGGACTGCGAACTGGTGACGCGGATCTTCGCCAAGACCGAGCTGCTGACCTTCCTGCTGGAGCGCGCCAGCGTCACCGGGCTGCCGGCCGATCGCAGCGGCGGCTCGGTGGCGGCCTTCACCCACCTTTACCTGCCGCAGATGCACCGCCAGGGCTTCGTCGCGCCGAACCTCGGCGAACGGCCGCCGGAAGCCAGCCCGGGCGGTTTCGTGATGGACTCGCGCCCGGGCCTGTACGAGTCGGTGCTGGTGCTGGATTACAAGAGCCTGTACCCCTCGATCATCCGCACCTTCCTGATCGATCCCCTGGGGTTGGTGGAGGGCCTGGGCGAGCCGGAAGACGCCTCGGTGCCGGGCTTTCGCGGGGCGCGGTTCTCGCGCACCCGGCATTGCCTGCCGGCCATAGTCGCGCGTATCTCGGAGGGCCGCGAGGTCGCCAAGCGCGAAGGCAACCAGCCGCTGTCCCAGGCCCTGAAGATCATCATGAACGCCTTCTACGGCGTGCTGGGTTCCAGCGGTTGCCGCTTCTTCGATACGCGCCTGGCATCCTCCATCACCCTGCGCGGCCACGCGATCATGCAGCGAACCCGCGCGCTGATCGAAGCCCAGGGCTATGCCGTGATCTACGGCGACACCGATTCCACCTTCGTCTGGCTCAAACGGGCCCATGGCGACGCCGAGGCGGCGCAGATCGGCCGGGCGCTGGTGCGCCACGTCAACCAGTGGTGGCACGAACACCTGCGGCTCGAGTTCGACCTGGAGAGCGCCCTGGAGCTGCAATTCGAAACGCACTACCGGCGCTTCCTGATGCCCACCATCCGCGGTGCGGAGGAGGGCAGCAAGAAACGCTACGCCGGGCTGGTCACCGGGCCCGACGGCGGCGACCAGATGGTCTTCAAGGGGCTGGAAACGGTGCGCACCGACTGGTCGCCGCTGGCCCGGCAGTTCCAGCAGGAACTCTATCGACTCATCTTCAACCGGCAGCCCTACCAGGATTATGTGCGCGACCTGGTGCGCCGCACCCTGGCGGGCGAACTCGACGAGCTGCTGATCTACCGCAAGCGCCTGCGCCGCCCGCTGGGTGACTACCAGCGCAATGTGCCGCCCCATGTGCGCGCGGCGCGGATCGCCGACGCCTACAACGACCAGCAGGGGCGGCCGCGGCAGTACCAGAACGGCGGCTGGATCAGCTACCTGATGACAGTGGTGGGGCCCGAGCCCCTGGAAACACGGCGCGCGCCGATCGACTACGACCACTACATCAGCCGCCAGCTGCAGCCGGTGGCGGACGCCATACTGCCGTTCGTCCAGGATGATTTCGCCACCCTGGTCGGCAGGCAGCTCGGGTTGTTCTAGGGCGTTTTCGTCGATATCGCGCATGGGGCAGAACGCGGTCCCGTAGCCCGTAGGTCGGGTTAGCGAAGCGTAACCCGACAACGACAGCCAAGGATGATGACGCCATGAGCTATCGTCGCGCCTTTGTCCCCGGGGTTTGGTATTTTTTCACCGGGGTCGTGTCCGGTCTGGTGCACCGTATCGGGACGCGAGCGCCAGGGGCTGTTGAAATCCAGGCTGGGTTTCGCCGATAAGCCGTCGGGTTAGCACAACGTAACCCGACCTACGAACTACAAGGTCAAGGGCTTCGCCGCAGCGTTTGGGGCGGGTGAAACCCGCGAGCGGGTTTGCGTCGGAGCCGAGGATCTGGCATTGCTCGGCCGACGTGGCATTTTTCGATGGGTATCGCTGCGCTCAACCCATCCTACG
>DATDTH010000796.1:0-8283 GCA_035290985.1 Pseudomonas sp.
GAGGGCGCGCGTGAAGCGCGCCCTCGTTTTTTCGGCCCCGTAGTAACCGGCTGTTACCCGCTGGACTGGGGAAGGTCCGATACTGGCGCTACACCCTGATTCCTGATGCTTGATTCCTGGAGAACACCGATGGCCGCGAAAAAGATTCTGTTGCTGGTGGGCGATTACGTCGAAGACTACGAAGTGATGGTGCCCTTCCAGGCCCTGCAGATGGTCGGTCACCTGGTGCATGCGGTCTGCCCGGGCAAGAGCGCCGGGCAGACGGTGCGCACGGCGATCCACGATTTCGAGGGAGACCAGACTTATAGCGAGAAACCCGGACACCTGTTCGCCCTGAATTTCGACTTCGCCCAGGTCGAGGTCGGCGACTACGACGCCCTGGTGGTACCCGGCGGCCGTTCGCCGGAATACCTGCGCCTGAACGAGCAGGTGCTGGATCTGGTGCGGGCCTTCGACCAGGCCGGCAAGCCGATCGCCGCGGTCTGCCATGGCGCGCAATTGCTGGCGGCCGCCGGCGTGCTCGACAACCGTGAATGCAGCGCCTACCCGGCCTGCGCCCCCGAGGTGCGGCTGGCCGGCGGGCGTTACATGGAACTGGAAGTCACCCAGGCCCATGTGCAGGGCAACCTGGTTACGGCTCCGGCCTGGCCGGCCCACCCGAACTGGCTCGCCGCGTTCCTGGGCTTGCTCGGCACCCGCATCGCTCTTTAAGGTAGCGGTCAGCAGGCCGTTGAGGATTCCAGCATGTGCGAGCTCTATGTCAAAGCCGATCCGATCCTTTACGAGTCGCGCTCGCGCTCGCTGCGCATTCACGGCCTGGTCACCACCCTGCGCCTGGAAAATCAGTTCTGGGACATCCTGCGCGAGATCGCCGAGGTCGATGGCATGACCACCAACCAGCTGATCGCCAAGCTGTACGACGAGGTGCTGGAGTACCGGGGCGAGGTGGTGAATTTCGCCTCCTTCCTGCGCGTCAGCTGCAGCCGCTACCTGGCCCAGCGCAGCCAGCCTGTGCCCCTGGCCCTGGTGGGCAAGCGCGCCTCCTGAGTCCGGGCCTGGGTCGATTGCGCCGCTTTCGCTCCGGCTTGTGACTGCCCGAACACTCCCTGATCCGGCCCCCGTCTAGAATGCCGGGCGGTACCTCACGGCCGGCCCTGGGCCGGCCTCTCGATCGAACTCTAAAGGGATGTTCCATGCGCAAGAAAACCATGTCCGGGCTGTCGACTGCACTGCTGGGGTTGTTGTTGACGGCGGGTACGCTGAACGTCGCGGTAGCGGCGCCCAACCTCGCCGAGCGGCGCGCGATTGCGGCCTATCAGACCGGCACCTATGCCGGGAAATTGAAGGAAATCCAGGCGGCCGCCGGCTTCGATGTACCGGTGGAGGTGCAATGGGACAGCCTCGCGCTGTCGGGCCAGGAACAGAATTACGCGGACCAGGGCTTCTGGACCCAGATCTATTTCACTCCCCTGAGCAAGGCACTGGCGGCGGTCAGCGTGGATGAGCTGGGTCAGGAAGCCCTCGAGGACAAGCTGGAGACTATCGTGGTGCGCTACGACGAGGCGACTGCCCCGGGCAGCGCCTATGAAAATGGCGTGACCTTTAGCGGCGGTGTGCTGACGCTCAACTTCAAGCCCTACAATAACGTCGATGACGTGGATGCCCGCGCTGAGGCGATCCAGAAAGCCTTGGAAGCCGGTCTCTAAAGGCTGCGCCGGTGCGCGCGGCCACTAAGCCGCGCAGCGATGCCGGCCTGTGATGCCGACCTGTGTAGGAGCGGTCCATGACCGCGATATTCGGTCTCGCAAAGGTGTCGCGGGTAAGGGGTTACCGGGGCAGGCGCACGCAGACCTCCAGCCCGCCCAGGGGCGAGTCACCCAGGCTGATGCTGCCGCGGTGCAGTTCGACGATTCGCCAGACGATCGACAGGCCGAGCCCCGCGCCCTGGCTGTCGTTCTGCCGGTAGAAGCGCTCGAACAGACGTTCGCGGCGGGCCGGCTCGACCCCGGGGCCGCTGTCCTGGACCCGCAGCAGCAGGGCATGCTCCTGGGCCTCCAGGCTCACCTGGATGCTTCCCCCCGTTGGAGTGAACTGCACGGCGTTGCTGACCAGATTCTGCAGCAGGATGCCCAGGCTGGGACCGTCGGCCCGCAGCCTGTGGTCGCCCCGTTCATCGGCCTCCAGGGTCAGTTCTTGGTCGTGGTCGAGAGCCAGAGGGATCAGCTCGGCCAATTCGTTGCGGACAAAGCCGAGCAGGTCCAGCTCCACCATGGCCAGCTGCAGCACGCTGGGGTCCAGGCGGGCCAGGGTCAGCAGTTGGGCCACCACCCGGGTGGCGCGCTCGACGCCGACGCCGAGCTGGCGCAGGGCTTCGGCGCGATCACTCGGATCCTCCGCTTCCAGGGCGTTGTGGGCATGGATGCGCAACACCGCCAGGGGGGTGCGCAGTTCATGGGCCGCATCGGCGATGAACTGCGCCTGACGCTCGAACAACCCGTGCAGTCGTCCATTGAAACGGTTCAGGGCCCGCACCAGGGGGCGCAGTTCCCGGGGCAACTCAGCCTCCGGCAGCGGCCGCAGGTCGTCGCCGGCGCGCTCAGCCACCACCCGCCGCAGGCTGTCCAGGGGCCGCAGGGCGACGCTTACCGCCAGCCAGACCAGCAGCAGCGCGCTGCCCACCAGCAGGCCCATGCGCCACAGCGTACCGACCAGCAGCTCACGGGCCAGCCGCTCCCGGGCCCCGAGGGTCTCGGCCACGCGGATTTCCGCCATGCCATTGAGTTGCGGCTCGCTGACCGGCTGCAGCAGGCTGACCAGGCGCACCCCCTGGCCCCGGTAGTCGGCATCGTAAAAGCGCGCCAGGGCCGGGTAATCGTCGGTGCGCGGGGTTCCGGGCGGCGCGGCCGGCAGGTCCTCGTAACCGGAAACCAGGTCGCCTTGCAAGTCCAGCACCTGGTAGTAGATGCGCCCGCCGCTGTCGTAGGCGAAGGTGTCCAGGGCCACGTAGGGCACGTTGGCCTTGAGTCGCCCCTCACCGGCATGGAGCCCATCGGCGATCGCCCGGGCCGAGGCCAGCAAGGTCCGGTCATAGGCCGTATCTGCCGCGCGCCGGGCACTCCAGTAGGCACTCAGGCTGCTCAGCAGGAGGATCGCGGTCAGCAGCAGGGCCAGCCGCCTGAGCAGGCGGCCGCGCAGGCTGCCGGTCCTATTCACCGAAGGCTTCCAACAGGTAACCCAATCCGCGGAAAGTCACGATGCGCACGCGACTGCCGTCCAGCTTGCGGCGCAGACGGTGCACATAGATCTCGATGGCCTCGGCGCTGGCGTCCTCATCCAGGCCGAACACCTGGGCCGCCAGTTGCTCCTTGCTCATCACCCGCCCGGGCCGGGCGATCATCGCCTCGAGCACCGCCTGCTCGCGCGAGGTCAGGCTGAGGTTTTCGCCCTGCAGGCCAAAGCGCCGGGTGCCCAGGTCGTAGACCAGGTCGCCGCAGCGCTGTTGTTGCTCGCCGCCGAGCACACTGCGCCGTAGCAGGGCCTTGACCCGGGCCTCCAGCTCGCTCAGTTCGAAGGGCTTGGCCAGGTAGTCGTCCGCCCCCAGGTTCAAGCCACGGACCCGGTCCTTGACCTCGCTGCGGGCGGTGAGCATCAGTACCGGCAAGGTCTTGCCGCGCTCGCGCAAACGCGCCAGCACCTCGAAGCCATCCAGCCGCGGCAGACCGATATCGAGAATCGCCAGGGCATAGTCTTCGCTGGCCAGGGCATGCTCGGCGGCGATGCCGTCATGCAGCATGTCCACGGTCAGCCCGGTGCCGCGCAAGGCCTGCGCCACGCTTTCGGCCAGGGGCAGATGGTCCTCGACCAGCAGGATTCGCACGGTAACGGCACTCCACGAATTTGTTGTTATGGGCCCAGTGTAACGGTGCAAGGGCCGCTACGAACGCCCCAGCAATTTTCTTTCAAGCTGAAAGCCTGGTGAAAGCTTGACCCCATAGCATCGGTTTCAGGTGGCTCGATCCACTGACCTGAACGACTGACGCAGTGGTGCGCAGCCGTGACAAAAACAACAATGGAGACCACAGGATGTCGACCGCATCAAATCGGGCACTATCGCCTGTACACCTGCTTAGCCTGGCCATCAGCACGGCCCTGCTCGCCCCCGCTGCCCACGCCGACTTTGTTGCCGACAGCAAGGCCAGCCTGACCACCACCAATATCTACCTCAATCGCGACTTCCGCGAAGGCGACGGTCAGAACAAGCGTGAAGAATGGGGCCAAGGCTTCTGGCTCGACGTCCAGTCCGGCTATACCGAAGGCACTGTCGGCTTCGGCCTCGACGCCCTGGGCCTACTTGGGGTCAAGCTGGATTCCGGCGGCGGCCGTACCGGCACCGACCTGCTGCCGGTCCAGGACGACGGCGGCACCCCGGACAGCTTCGCCCGCCTGGGCCTGACCGCCAAGGTCAAGCTCTCGAACACCGAATTGCGCTACGGCTCCCATGTGCCCGAGCTGCCGGTGGCCAAGGCCAGCGACAGCCGCCTGCTGCCCCAGGTGTTCGAAGGCGGCCTGCTGACGTCCAGCGAATTCGACGGCCTGACCTTTACCGGCGGACGCCTGGACAAGGTCATCGACCGCGCCTCAACCAACTCCGAGGAGCTGATCCTCAACAGTAAGAACCGTCGTTTTGCCGCTGGCATCACTGCGGACCATCTGGACCTGATGGGTTTCGACTATAGCTTCAACAAACAGCTCAAAGGGCGTTACTACTTCGCCGACCTCGACGATATCTACCGCCAGCACTTCTTCGGCCTGCTCGCCAACCAACCTCTGGGCAGCGGCACCCTGAGCGCCGATGTACGGATGATGCTGAGCAAGGACAGCGGCGCGGCGAATGCCGGCAAGATCGACAACCGCGCCTTCAACGCCATGCTCAGCTACGCCATCGACGGCCACAAACTGGGCCTGGGCTTTCAGGACATGAGCGGCGACACCGGTTACGCCTATATCGATGGCAGCGACCCCTTCCTGGTCAACTTCGTGCAGATCAACGACTTCGCCAACGCCGACGAGCGCTCCTGGCAGGCCCGCTACGATTACGACTTCGGCAAGATTGGCATCCCCGGCCTGAGCCTGATGGGTCGCTACGTCAGCGGTGACGACGCGCGCATCGCCGGCAGCAACGACACAGGCGGCGAATGGGAGCGCGACCTCGAACTCAAGTACGTGGTGCAGAGCGGCGCCCTGAAAGACCTCTATGTACGGCTGCGCAACGCCAGCTTCCATTCCGACTTCGCCCGCGATGCGGACGAAAACCGAGTCATAGTCGGCTACACCCTGGCGATCTGGTAACCCACAAGCTCCGGTCCCCATAATAAGAATCCCGAGGAACAGCCCATGAAAACCTTTACCCGTATCGCTCTGGTGGCATCCTGTCTGGCCTTCGCCGGCCCGTTGCTGGCAGCCGAACCCAAGCGCCCCGAGTGCATAGCCCCGGCCAAACCCGGCGGCGGCTTCGACCTGACCTGCAAGCTGGCCCAGAGCGGCCTGAAGGACGGCGGCCTGCTCAAGGCGCCGATGCGCGTCACCTACATGCCCGGCGGTGTCGGCGCGGTGGCCTATAACGCGGTGATCGCCCAGCGCGCCGCGGACCCGGGCACCATCACCGCCTTCTCCAGCGGCTCCCTGCTCAATCTGGCCCAGGGCAAGTTCGGCCGGTACGACGAGAAAGCCGTGCGCTGGCTGGCCGCGGTCGGCACCGACTACGGCGCCATCACCGTGCGCGCCGACTCGCCTTACCAGAACCTCAACGAGCTGGTCCAGGCCCTGAAAAAAGACCCGTCGAGCATCGTCTTCGGCGCGGGCGCCACCATCGGCGGCCAGGACTGGATGCAGACCGCGCTGATCGCCCGCCTGGCCGGCATCGACCCGAAGAACCTGCGTTACGTGGCCTTCGAGGGCGGCGGCGAAACCCTGACCGCCATGCTCGGCGGCCATGTGCAGGTCACCAGCAGCGGCCTGGGGGAAGTCACCCCGCAACTGGAGGCGAAGAAGGTGCGCATCCTCGCCGTGCTCTCCGAGGAGCGCCTGCCGGGCAAGCTGGCCGGCATCCCCACCGCCAGGGAACAGGGCTATGACATCACCTGGCCGGTAATCCGCGGCTTCTATATGGGCCCTGAGGTCAGCGACGCGCAGTTCGATTGGTGGAAACAGCAGTTCGACAGCCTGCTGGCCAGCGAAGACTTCGCCACCCTGCGCGAACGGCGCGACCTGCTGCCGCTGTCGGTCACCGGCGCAGAACTGCAAGCCCTGGTCTTCAAGCAGGTTGAAGAATACAAGGCCCTGGCCGGCGAATTCGGCCTGATTCAATAACGCCTCCGCGGCAGCATGGGTTATGCCGCTGCGCGGCTAACCCATCCTACGCCCGCCCCTGCGACCTCCATCTCCGAGGATTTTCACCATGTACGTCCGCCTGTTCGCGGCGACCTGGCTGCTGTTCTGCGCCTGCCTCGCCGTCCTTGCCTGGGGTTTTCAGGCCCCGTTCGCCTATGACCCGGTAGGACCACGCGCCTACCCCCTGCTGCTGCTCAGCCTGATGGCCGCCGGCAGCCTCTGGCTCCTGTACCAGCCCGGCCTGCTGGAGCAGCGGCTCAACCGGCGGGCCGCCGTGCGCGCCACGCTCTGCGTGCTGAGCCTGCTGGCCTATGCCCTGCTGTTCGAAACCCTCGGCTTCGTCATCAGCACGGCCCTGGCCGCGTTCGCCCTGGGCCTGCTGTTCACAGGCAAGCCGCTGCCCTGCGCCATCAGCGCCCTGGCCATGGGCGCATTGCTCTATGGACTGTTCGATTACCTGCTGGATGTGCCGCTGCCACTGGGCCTGTTCGACGTATTCCTGGAGAGTTGAAATGGAAACACTGAACTTCTTGATGCAGGGCTTCGATGTCGCCACCCGGCCGACCAATCTGCTGGTGGCGCTGTTCGGCGCCTTCGTCGGCACCATAGTCGGCCTGCTGCCGGGCCTGGGCCCGATCAATGGCGTGGCCCTGCTGCTGCCGCTGGCCTTCGCCCTCGGCCTGCCGCCGGAGACCGCACTGATCCTGCTGGCCGCCGTGTACCTGGGCTGCGAATACGGCGGACGCATCTCGGCCATCCTGCTCAACGTGCCGGGCGACGCCGCCGCGGTGATGACCACCCTGGACGGCTACCCCCTGGCGCGCCAGGGCAAGGCGGGCATCGCCCTCTCCCTGTCGGCGGTCAGCTCCTTTATCGGCAGCACCATCGCCACCTGCGGCGTGGTGCTGTTCGCCCCACTGCTGGCGAAGTGGGCGGTGGCCTTCGGCCCCGCGGAATACTTCGTGCTGATGATCTTCGCCATCGCCTGCCTGGGCGGCATGGTCGGCGACAAGCCGGTCAAGACCCTGATGGCCGCCCTGATCGGCCTGGCCCTGGCCACCGTGGGCGTGGATTCCACCACCGGGGTCTACCGCTTCACCTTCGACAGTGTCAGCCTGTCCGATGGTATCCAGTTCGTCATAGTGGTGATCGGTTTCTTCAGCGTCAGCGAAGTGCTGCTGATGCTGGAAACAACCCACAGCGGGCAGAAGGCCGTGAAAACCAGCGGGCGCCTGCTGTTCAATTTCAAGGAGTTCTGCTTCAGCTTCTGGACCATGATCCGCAGCTCGATCGCCGGCTTCATTATCGGCGTGCTGCCGGGGGCCGGCGCGACCATCGCCAGCGCCATGACCTATATGAGCGAGAAGCGCCTGGCTGGCGACTCCGGCACCTTCGGCGAAGGCGACCTGCGCGGCCTGGCCGCCCCGGAAGCGGCGAACAACGCCTCGGCCTGCGGCTCGCTGATTCCCATGCTGACCCTCGGCGTGCCGGGCTCGGGCACCACCGCGGTGATGATCGGCGCCCTGACCCTCTACAACATCACCCCCGGCCCCCTGCTGTTCGAGCAGCAACCGGACGTGGTCTGGGGCCTGATCGCCTCGCTGTTCATCGGCAATATCATCCTGCTGGTGATGAACATTCCCCTGGTCGGCCTGTTCGCCCGCATGCTCAGCGTGCCGAACTGGGTACTGGTGCCGGCCATCACCGTGATCAGCATGGTCGGTGTCTATGCGGTGCACAGCACCACCTTCGACCTGGTGTTGATGATCGGCCTGGGCGTCTTCGGCTATATCCTGCGCAAGCTGGACTTTCCACTCTCGGCCCTGATTCTCGGCTTCGTGCTTGGCGAGTTGATGGAAGACAACCTGCGCCGGGCCCTGTCGATCTCCGCCG